>JBARWW010000140.1:0-5732 GCA_049647005.1 Acidaminobacteraceae bacterium
GTTATGAAGAGCAAGCGGACCTTATTTCTATGGGCTATATAGGACATAGATTATCTAGGGATGAAAACCTGATTGATTATATACTTAGAAAGTAAATTATATTAGAAAAGAAAAATATGATAAGATGCTGATTCCTCACTGGAGTCAGTTTTTTTATATGGAAAATTAGTTTATAGTCTTAGTAAGTTTGGTTTAAGTATGAAATGAAGATTTTATATTGAAGTTGGCGGGCTGTCTGAAAAAAGTTAGTCTCGCCAAACATTCAATATAAAAGCAAAAATGTTGTTCGAATATAAGCCTAATCCTAAATCAAACTCAAGCTCAAGCCCAAGTCGAGTATCAAACTATTGAATATATTCTTTAGTTTGTTAAGTATAGATAAAGTAATTTAATAGTATTCTCAAGTGCATCAATATGAGTTCGCTCAAGTCCATGAGAAGCGTGTACTCCGGGTCCAATTAAGGCACCTTTTATGTTATGTCCGCCGTGAAGAGCTGCACCTATATCAGATGAGTACATTGGATATATGTCAACAGCAAACTTGATTTCATTTTTCTTGCTTAAATTAATAAGATTAGAAACCATATCATAATCGTATGGTCCATTTGAATCTTTTGCACAGATAGAAACTTCGTGCTCAGTACATTCAAGATCAAGTCCTATACAACCCATATCTACAGCCAGCATTTCTGTTACATCACTCGGTATGTAAGAAGCTCCATGTCCAACTTCTTCATAAGTTGTGATGATAACTTTAGTATTATACTTTGGTTTAGTGTTTGTATTTTTAAGAATTTCAAGCAGATTTAGAAGGCAGGCAACACTAGCTTTATCATCTATAAATCTTGATTTAAGATATCCGCTATCAGTTATAGTAGTTCTTGGGTCTATAAAGATATAGTCACCATTTGAAATGCCAAGTTTAATAACATCCTCTTTAGTTTTTACAACTTCATCAAGTCGAATTTCCATATTCTCAAGATCTCTTTTTTTACTTGAAGCATCTTTATATACATGAATCGAAGGGCTTTTGCTTAAAAAAGTTCCAGTGTATTCTTTACCATCACGAGTTTTAACTATGCAGTACTCAGAATCGAGTGTGGCTACAATTGGACCACCAACTAAAGTGAAATTAAGTTGTCCATCTTTAGATATAGATCTAACCATAGCTCCAAGTGTATCTATATGAGCAGAAAGTCCGATTGTTTTCTCGTCACTCTCACCTGGAACGCTTATAATAGCACATCCTTTTCTAGTAAGTTCAAAATCAAATCCAAGTTTATCAGCAACACTCTTTACAAAGTTTGTTCCATCGTGGCAGTAACCACTAGGTGAGTTGATTTCAAGAAGTTCTTTTGCAAGCTTAAGTAGATCAGTTTTGTTAATATCCATCATGTGTCCTCCTAATATATAATTAATTATTAAATTTAATGCGAATGAATGTGTTAAAACAGCATTAGATTAGTTGTGTTAAATAAAGTCGTTTAAATTAAAGAAGTGTTCAAAGAACATAGCAGTTCTTATAGAGACTTCACCACTCTTAAGTATCTCTATAGCCATTTCTTTATCAACTACTAAAATTTCAGCATCTTCACTGTCTTCTTGATTCTCCTTTGATGGAATACCTTGGTAATAACCAAAAGCAATAGCAATTTTTTCGTTTGAGATACCAATACTTGTATATCTTTCTTTACTAATTTTTACTATATCAAGATCAAGTCCAGTTTCTTCCTTAAACTCTCTTTTTGCAGCAACTTCAAGGTTCTCCCCCGAGTCAACAAGTCCAGCAGGTAGCATATAAACATATTTTCCAGCTGTTACTCGGTATTCTTTAAGAACAATAAGTTTAGTTCCCTCTTTATTTTTTGCAAAAATCATGACAGCATCGCAGAATGACTCGTTACAAAAAAGTTCACTCTCAAGTCTATTTTTTCCACCACGTGATACCATTTCCCAAGTCTTATCTGAACTTGGAGTGCTATAGTCAACTATAAATCCATTAAGATAAGCAAGTGAGTCAGTATTTCTAATAGATTTAATTTTAAGCTTACTTGACATATTATTACTCCTTTACTTTTATATATTTACCATTGTAAACTTCGGTATATTATCTACTCAAATGACTTCTTATAAATCATATAAACTTCGTCGTAGCCAATTTCTTCAGTGTGGTTTTTAAGTTTAGCTTTATTATATAAAAAATCTTTTGTAAACTTATCTATTTCATCATGTGTAAGTACTATTTTCTCAGGCATAAGTTTTCCTATCATACTTTTAAACTCATGTGCGTCATTTACTTCTATTAAAGAAAACACTTTTGAAACTTTGTTTTGGTCTTTAAAAGATAACATATAGTCAGCCATAAGCATTCCATTTGTTTTTCCATGAGCAAGATTCTTGCTATATGTAATTGCATACCCCATACCATGAGGAATAGAGGTACCAGTTTGAGCTATAGCCATACCGGCAAGTGTTGACATAAGCATAGCACTATTTCTAGTTTTATTAGTTATATTAAGCTCTAACATATCATCTAAAACTCCTGCAAATAATTTGAATCCATCTTCGCAAAGTCCATCACTCATACTACTTGCATTAGTATTTAAGTATGATTCTAATAAATGTGAAAACGCATCAACAGCAGTGTTTATAGTTACATTTAGTGGTGACTTATAAGTGTATTTTGGATCTATGAAAGCAATTTTTGGAAAAACTACTTGTCCAAAATTTTTCTTCGTTTCTTCTTTATGAATAGTAATAACCGAGTACTGAGTAACTTCTGAACCTGTTCCAGATGTTGTAGGTATAGCCAGCATAGGTACACTACTCAAATCTTTAATCTTAAAAATCTCATCATCCTTAAGATCTGGGTTATTTATATAGATTGCCATGGCTTTTGCAGCGTCCATAGGTGAACCACCGCCAAGACCTATAACAAAGTCGCAGGCCTTAATTTTTGCTAAAGTAGAACCATCTAGTATAGTTTCAAGTGATGGATTTTCCTCTACTTTATCGTATATAACATATGAAATAGACAGATCATTTAAATTCTTTATTAATTCATCTAGCGAGCCATTCTTTTTAGATGAATTTTTACCTGTAACTATAAGTGCCTTAGAACCGTAGTTTTGTATTTCTTTGTAGTTTTCATTAAGTGCATTTTCACCAAAGTAAATTTTTGTTGGCATATGATATTTGAACATAGAAAATCTCCTTTTTAATATGTAGTTTTCATTTTAAAGTTTAACACTTAGTAGTGTGGTATAAAAAAAATTATATTTGTACTATGTACATTGTATCATTTTGATTATAAACTCACCATATGCTTAAAAAAAAGGAATAAATAGAAAGAAAACTTTCAAATAATACATTTGAACTTTATATAGTTTACTATAATGGATTTTTTTGGTTTGCTATGATATTATGTAAACGATTACTTTTGAAGTGTTACTTAAAGAATATATATAGATGATTTTGGAGGGTTTTATGTTTGCAATTTTAAAGAAAATAAAAGAACGACTTAATAAAGAAGACCTGTCAGTAATGCTATTTGTTTTATTACTTCTAAAACTTATGGTAGTTTACAGTGAATATGATTTTTATGCACTAAAAACAATTGCTATGACCCTTGTATTCTCAGTTACGCTTATTTTTATAAGCCTGATGTTTTTTAGCTATATTAGCTCAAAACATAGAGTGGGGGTATATTTATATTTTTTCTTCTATATAGTAGTGAGTTTACTCATGCTTATAACAACAATGTATCTAGGTTACTTTGGAGAGTATCCATCGCTTCAATTGGCTAATCAATTTAGTCAAGCTAGCGCTATAATGGGTAGTGTTCGTGAGTTTACAAAGCTCAAATATATACTATTTGTTATTGATATTCCTTTTGTTCTTTATTTTGCAATGAAAGGTAATAAGCTTTTTTCAAATACATGTAGGTTTAAATCAAAAAAATTAATAATGATTATGTCTCTAATATTATTAGTAAATATAGTAAGCGTAAAAAGTTATGGTGTCTCTTTATCAAAGACGGAATTTTTTAGCCATTGGCTAAATGAAACGATTGTCTATTCTATGGGTAGTGAGAATATGATAGCAAATGCAAATGTAATGTTTGATGTAGAAGGTCAGGCTAGAGATACAATTGATAAATTAAAAGTTGAACTTAAGGATAAAAATGTGAATATAGAATTTAATTCAGATGATAAGTACTTTGGTATTGGCAAGGGAATGAATTTATTAGTTATACAATTAGAATCATTTGAGAACTTTCCTATTGGAATAGAATATAAAGGAAAAGAAGTTACTCCTATTATGAATGCTTTGATTAAGGAAAAAAGTTTATACTTCCCTAATTATTTTCAGCAGATAGGAAGAGGTAATACTTCAGACGCTGAATTTGCAACTAACAACTCACTTTACCCAGCTATTCATGGAAAATCATACAATTTATATGAGGAAAAAGTATTTAAGGGTTTACCATGGATACTTAGGGAGTTGGGATATACTTCAACAGCGGCTCATGGGTATGTGGGAGAATTTTGGAATAGGACAGAGGCCTATCCAGCTCAGGGTTTTGAGAAATTTAGGTTTGAAGATAGTTATGATATAAGTGATAAAATTGGATTTGGACTTAGTGATGAAAGTTTTTATAAACAAGAAATGGAGAATATAAAAAATCAAGAGGGCCTTAATTATAATTTCTTGATATCACTCTCAAATCATCATCCATATGATATGCCAGATAGAGCCAATAAACTTGGAATTTTAGACAGTAATAGCAATTTTTTAGATAAGTATATGACTAGTATAAATTATACTGATTACGCAGTAGGACAGTTAATTCAGAGCCTAAAAGATGAAGGTCTTTATGATAATACTATTATAGCTATGTATGGAGATCATCAAGGTATTATTACAAGAGAAGAGTCAGCGGATGATATATCGAAACTATTAGGTAGAAAGTATAACTATGAAGATATGATGAATATACCATTAATTATTCACATACCAACACTTGAAGCCTCAGAGAAGATAGAGAACTATGGTGGTCAACTAGACTTTACTCCAACTATGTTAAATTTACTTGGAATAGATGATAGAGGACTATTGTTATACGGAAAAGATATAGTAAATAATAGTGATGAGATAGTAGAAATTCAAACTCATATGAGTAGAGGTTCTTATATATCAAAAGATGTTGTATTTAGTATGTCAAACGATGGTGTAATTGAAAACGCTAAGTCGTGGATTCCATTTTCCGATGATGTCTACATTCCTCTTACTGAAGAAATGAAAGCAAAGTATGAATCAAGTTATAAAGATATTGTTACAAATGATTATATAATAGGCGAAAATATGTTAAGTGAATTATATGAAAGAGAAGAAAAAGTGGTTACTATACTAGATAATAAAATAGTAGCAAAAGGTGGCGGTAAAACAGCAGGGATTAATGAATTCAATGCATATGAATCTTTCAATAAAACATATAACTCAGGTGGACGTTTCTTTAATATACAGGTTATGTTAACAAATGATGGATTTCCTGTTCTAATTAAAGATTGGAGCCTTAGTTCTGTTTCAAATTTAACTAAAACAGAAGCACTTGTGCTCAGTAAAGACGAATATGATTTGAGTTTTATGAAGTTTGGGCTAACAAAGTTTTCTGTTTTGAGTTACAATAATTGGCTTAGCTATTTTGATGATGTATCTACAATTGTTACATC
>JBARWW010000141.1:0-19120 GCA_049647005.1 Acidaminobacteraceae bacterium
GCTTTTAATTCACCCGCAGAACCTGAATCTATATTTTTTAGGGCCACTTTTATAATTCCTATATCCGTATCTGCATCAGACCCTACAACTGTAGCTTCAACTAGCATATCTTCATTAAATTCAACAAGTAGCTCGTCCGCATCATCAACAACATGATTGTTTGTAAGTATATATACAAACTGTGTATCAATCTTAAAGATAATACCTGATCCTGCTCCTTCTACTGTTCTTAGATTATTTAGCCAATCTCTATAACTTATTTTAGTTGTTATTCCAACTATTGATCCTCCGACTTCTTCTGCAATGTCTACAATTGATTTTTCAGTTCCATTATCAAATGCAGTATTACTTTCAATTTTTATACTAGACTCATCTTGATTAAAGTACTTTTCTAACATATAATAACTTACACCAGAAGCGCTACCACCAACTAAAGATAAAATAAGAATAGCTACAATAAATCTTGCCCATCCTTTTTTTTGTTTTTTCTCAGATTTTACAAACTCATTTGTTCTTTCATTAAAGTTTTGTTCATCGCTCATTTTAATCACCTCATCAACTAATAAAATATGTAGTAATAATTCACTTTATTCATAAGAAAAAGATTTGTTTTTTCGCTACAAATCAATTATAAATCAATTAATTATATTTTTTGTGAATATAATGTTAATAATATTATATTATCTTTTTTAAATGCTAGTCCAGTAAGTAGAAAAGAGCATATATCTAGATTTTCATCTATTATGATATATACCCCCAAAATCTTAAATTTCAATTATAATTCTAATTGACTTAAATTCATTCCACATAACAAAAACGCTTCTATGATGCCTGGATCAAATTGAGTTCCCGAGCACCGCCTTAATTCCTCCACTGCATCACTATGAGACAAAGGGCTACGATATGTACGTTCGCCAGTCATAGCATCATAAGCATCTGCTACAGCAACAATACGAGCGAGTAAAGGTGTGTTTTCACCACTTATACCTCTTGGATAACCTGATCCATCCCATTTTTCATGGTGAGATAATGCAAGTTCAGCAATATCTCGCGTATCCTCGGATTCGCTCAAAATTCTATATCCGATTGAAGGATGACGCTTTATAACCTCCCATTCGGCACTTGTTAGCTCTCCTGCTTTATTAAGAACCTCTTCTCCAAGAGCTATCTTACCAATATCATGTAAGAGACCACCCATCTTAAGATTATTAATTTCAAATTCAGTTAAATTCATTTCACGCCCGAGTATAGTACATATTTGACTTACTCTTCTTGAGTGTCCTTCTTCCCGAGGATTCTTTTCATTTAAGGTTTTAATCATAGTAGCAATAATTTGACTTCTAGCACTTTCTTTAACCATCATTTTATTTTTATACATAAATTCTTCGCAGTTTTTAAGAATTCTACCGATAGAAGTACTTTCTAAAACTTTAGTAGATAAGCCAAATGAAACGCTTATTTTCAAACTATGTATATATTCAGTTAATAATTCACTTTGAATTCTAGCTACAAGCTTTTCTGCTTTAGATGCTTCGGTATTTGGCAAAAGAATTAGAAATTCATCTCCACCCCACCTAGTAACTATGTCTCGACTTTGACAATTTTTCTTAATAACCTCTGTTACTTTTATTAAAACTTCATCACCAACAGAATAACCAAAAGTATCATTTATCAATTTCAAACCATTTACATCACCCATAATCAAAGTCATAGGAAGATTATCATAGATGTCTAATCGTCTAATCTCCTCTTCATAAAATCGTCTACTATAAGATCCTGTAAGAACATCATGAGAACTTAAATGTTTTATTTCGTCGTTACGTTTGCTTAATTGGATAGCATTTTTAACTTTTAGTGGTAGTGAAATTTTTAGAACTTCTTCAGAAAATGGTTTTGAAAAGTAATCATAGGCACCAAGCTCAAGCGCTCTTTCAATAGCATTATTGTCTTTGATTCCAGTACAAATAATAACTGGTATATCTTTAACATCTGGATCTCTTTTTATCTCTTCTAACAGTTGAAAACCATCTTTTTTAGGCATAAGTATATCAACTATACACATAGATATATTATGTTCCTTAATTTTATCAATAACATCAAATCCATTATCAAGTTCATATACTTCAATACCTAAAAGTCTCTTTTTTAAAGTCATCTTTATTATTTTTCTGTCAATAGGCGAATCGTCGATCAGAAGTATCCTACTTTCCATAAACTTCTCCCCCCCTTTTTTTATATAAACTTTAAATCTATACTAGATATTTCTCTATTTTTTCAAAAAATTCATCTATTTCAATTGGCTTTGTAAGATAATCATCCATTCCACTTTCTAGACCTCTCTCACTATCTCCAATTAAAGCATTTGCTGTCATAGCAATTATAGGAACCTTTTTATCAAGCTTTTTCATTTTTTTTGTAGTTTCATAACCACTTATTCCAGGTAAATTAATATCCATTAAAACCAAGCTAATATCCTCTTTTTCAAAAGATTCTAATGCTTCTTCACCACTTCTTACTTTAATAGATATGTAATTATTCTTTTTAAGTATTAGTTCTAACATCTTTGAGCTTACAAAATCATCTTCAACAATAAGAATTTTATGATTTTGCTTTAATATATCTACACTAAAATCCTGAATTTCATCTGATGAATCATCATCTCTACTCATGCTATTTAGAAGCATTATTTCAATTGAAAATTCACTTCCAACACCTAGTTTGCTTACTAACTCAATTTTTCCATTCATCAATTCAACAAGCGCTTTTGATATAGAAAGACCGAGCCCACTTCCAATCGTTTTCCTATTACCACTTTCATTTAGTTGGCTAAATCTTTTAAAAATATCCACTTGTTCAGTTTCCTTTATGCCTCTTCCTGTATCGGTAACAACTATTTTTAATGTTATACCCTTATGTGACTTAAGCGGTGTCGAAACTTTAATACTTACTTCTCCGCTCTCTGTAAATTTAATTGCATTACTAACTAAATTAGAAATTATTTGCTGTATTCTAGCTTCATCTCCTATAAGGACATCTGGTATATCATCATCGAATTCATTGTATAAATTTAAATTTTTATCATTTGCAAGTGGAGTAAACATAAGAGTTATTCTGTCTATCAAATCTCTAACACTAAACTCTTTATTTCTAATCTCCATTTTACCTGCTTCTATTTTTGAATAATCAAGAATATCGTTTAGGATATAAAGCAAGGTTTTTGAAGTTGTTTTTACAGTTTTTAGATACTCTAACTGTTCTTCATTAAGTTTTGTCATATTAAGAACTTCTAGCATACCTATTATTCCATTCATAGGTGTTCTAATTTCATGTGACATATTTGCTAAAAATGCACTTTTTGAAAGGTTAGATTCCATTTCCTTATCTCGAGCAATAATCAAGTCTTTTTCAATTTTCTTTAGTTCACTTTGAATAGTAGTTTTCTCTTCAATTTCTTCTTCAAGCACTGTATTTAGCTGTTGCAGGTCTTGGTTACTCTCCGAAAGTTCCTTAGTTCTTCCATCTACAATAATTTCAAGTTCTTCAGTAAATGTTCTCAATTCCTCTTCAAGTATAGTCTTTTCTTGAATTTCTTCCTCTAGTGTTTGATTAAGATTTTCTAATTCAGCTTGCTTTTCTTCTAAAATTTTCTGATTAAGTGTAAGTTCTATATTATACTTTTTAATTTCATGTTTTTGTTTTGCACTCAATAAATAAGAGCCCAACACTTTCCCAATATCTAATAAATATTCTTGACTAGTAGTTTCAATATTATTTAATGCACCTATCTCAATTACTCCTAGCAAGTCATTTTCAGCAACTATTGGAAATATGAATGTATTAATATTTTTATTTGATATAATTCCTGATTCAAGCACAATTTCACTTTCATTTTCACTTAAATTACTAATGTATATAGGTTCTTTCATAGCTCCAACATGACCAATGATACCTTCATTTATTTTAAACTCACTTTTATCATTTAAATTGCTATTTCCATAGTTAGATTTGAGTTTTAATAAATTTGATTTCTGATTATATAAAAACAATGCGCCTGTAATTGAACCCGTATCCTCTATAATGTGCTGTAAAGTTAAATTTAAAGCATTAGCAAATTCTTTTGTATTTATTAATTCGCTTTGTAAAGTACTTATTCTTTCCTTCTTCCAAATTTCCAACTTTAACATAGCGACTAAAATATTGAAATCTGTAGCCATATCAACAATTTCATTTTGGCCAGATAAGTTTATTTCCTTAAGAGTTTTTGTTTCTACAATCTCTTTCATACCATTTTTTAGTACATTTAAATCACTCCATATACTTTTATATGTCAAATAAACAACAAGACTAATTATTATTATCGTTATAATTAAAGCTGATATAATTAGCCTTATACTTGTCCTAGCAATGTCTTTTGATTCACTTTCAAATTCTTCACTCTTGTTTCTTGCATAGCTATAGAGTTTTGAAAATTCCTTTTCTAATTTTTTTACATGATCCGCACCTTTGTTTTTAGTTATAAAAGAAGCTTCTTTCATATTACCACTCTTGGCAAAGTCTAAAACCTCATCTCGTATAGACTTCCATTCTTCAAATGATAGTCTTGCATCTCGCTCTAGTTGTCTACCTTCTTCACCCAGTATTTTTTCTCTAATTAGGTCAAGATTTTTATATACTTTAGTCTCATTAATATTTACCAAGTTAACAGCTTCGTCAAGTTCGTACATTGAATCTGATAAAACGACGTCCTTCATACTTCTATGCATTCTTATAATTTCACCTATACTTTCAAGTGCTCCATTAGAAACTTCAAGGGGATGATTATTAATATCACTTGTGATCTCAGTCAGTTTATTTGTATTGTTAACTATAGAAAAAGTCAATATTATAAAAATAATACATATCAAAAGCAATAAATTTTTAAATCGTTTTTCAATACTTATATCCTCAAATCTTCTCAACTTTACTCCCCCTTCCCTATTTATTTTTCTAACTTACAAATATTTATAGTTTTTTCCCGAGTTCTTCAGAAATATATTTCAATTGTTTGTGAATATCATGTGCAACTTTTTCAGTTGCGAATTTATCATTTTTAAGTATAAGCCCCTCACCTTTTTGAGCCAACTCATAGATCTCAGAAAGTCGTAAATTACCTGATGAGCCCTTTATTTGATGTAATATACCCTTAACCTCGGTATATGACTCATTAGATAGACATTTTTCCAAATTATTAACAAGCTTGCTTGCATAGCTTAAAAAATCACCTATTAATTCAAGCGATGTCAGTTCATCAAAACCAGTAGAATTCATTAGCCTGTTTAAATTCTTCTCGAAATCATCCATTTTTGAAATATCGTTCTTTTCAATCGCCGCAGATGTCAAATTGTCATTTTTTTCTAAATATTTCGCCAATACATGTAATGCATTTTCAATTTCAATAGGCTTTTTAAGATAGTCGTTCATGCCTGCAAAAATACATTTTTCTTTATCTCCTTCTAGAACCTTTGCTGTCATAGCAACAATTGGTGTTTTACTGGTTTTTTTATATTCAAGTTCGCGGATTAACTTAGTAGCCTCAAAACCATCCATTACTGGTAAATTGACATCCATAAGTATTAAATCATATTTATTTATTTTATATAGCTCAATTGCTTCCTCACCACTATATGAAAGATCTACTAGGAGGCCCTTTTTTTCGAGTAGAAGTTTCATCATTTTTGAACTAGTTAAATCATCTTCAACTACTAGTATTTTTACATTATCTAGTTTTTTAGTATCCATCCTCAAACTATCCTCATTAAACTCGTTATCAATATCATCCAGATTCTCTCTAAATTTTATAGTTGCAATAAATCTACTTCCTACTCCAAAATCACTATGAGCTTTAAGTTGTCCACCCATTTTTTCAACTAAAGCTTTTGAAATTGAAAGACCAAGTCCAGTTCCCTTAGCTTTTGGTTTACCAGACTCCTCCAGTTGGCTGAATCTGTTAAAGATATTATCTAGTGCATATTTTTTTATACCAATACCTGTATCTTCTACTGAGATTTCAATTTCAACTTCATCATTTATACGATTAATTAATGAAGCTTTAACGTTTATTTCTCCCTTTTCTGTAAACTTAACAGCATTTCCAATCAAATTCGATAGAACTTGCTGAACTTTAGTTACATCTCCAACTATGCTTAAAGGAAGCATTGGATCAATTTTCAAATTTAATTTTAATTTTTTATCATAAATAGATGCTCTAAATAAAATCACCATGTTTTTCAAAACTTTATCAAGATTAAAAGGTTTTTGTAAGAGTTCAATTTTACCTGCTTCAATTTTAGAATAATCTAATATATCGTTTAATATATTAAGCAATGACCTTGAAGACTCCTTAATAATATCTAAATAATCAATTTGTTCTTCATCCAACTGCGTTAAATTAAGCACCTCAAGCATTCCTATTACTCCATTCATTGGTGTTCGTATTTCATGAGACATATTTGCTAAAAATTGACTCTTGGAATGGTTTGAATCGAGGGCTTTTTGCATAGAAATAAATAATTCCTCTTCTATTTTCTTTTGATTGGTTAAATCAAATCCTACGCTCATCACCATTTTTCTGCCATCAGGAAGACTACCAATTCTTGTTGAATGAAACGCCCATATTCTACTACGGCCTGATTTTGTTGTTATTTCAAACTCTCCTTCATATGTTCGTTTCTTTAAATCAAACAATAATCTAATTGATTCATTTATTTCAATCTTTCTATCTTGATAAGCTAAATTTATCCATTCCTCAATTGTTGGTAACTCCTCAATTGAATATCCTGTTATTTCAGTCCAAGCCATGCTCAATGCCAAAACCTCACCATCTTCTGCATGAAGCATTATTGGAACTGGTGAGTCCTCTATAGCATTTCGGAATTTCTCTTCACTTTTACTTAAAATTTCTCTAGTTTTTGCTTTTTCATAAACTTCTTCTTCGAGTTTTGTATTCATATCTTGAAGTTCTGTGTTCCTTTGAACTAATTCTAAAGTTCGCAGTTTAACCTTTTTTTCTAACTCTTCATTTGCTTCACGCAGTTCTTCTTCAAGGGACGTTTTTTCATTAATTTCTTCTTTTAGAACAGAATTAGTTTCCTCTAAGTTAATATTTAATAAAATTAATTGATTTGTTCTCTCTTCTACAATTTTTTCAAGAGTTAAGTTTACCTCTTCTATTTCACGTTCGCGACTCATGATTTTTTGGGCCATTTGTATGACATCAATAGTAAGCACTTCAAATTCACTTATATTTGAACTTTCAATCTCAAGATCATAATTTCCCTCTGCTATTTTAGTAGTCTCTCTTGATAAGTTCTCTAATTTATAAGTTAAATAGCTTATATTCCTATTTGCCAAAAATCTACTTAGCAAGACTGATGTTAATATTACTATTATATAAAGAAACATTCCTCTATATAAATCACCGTATACAGAACTCTTTTTAAAGGTAACTATAGAATACCAACCTAATTCATCGATGTAGTTGACACTAATTACCTTGTCGCTATTATCTTCAAAAGAAAATAATTCATTCTTATTATCTTTTATAATTGCACTTTCTTTTATCAAATCAAATTGCGGATACCTCATCCTCATCTCGACTTTCTCAAAATTTTGATCAACTATATATATTCCATTTGAATCTACAATTGATATCGATTCAATTTCTTCTTCAATAGAAAGTTCTATTTGAGCATTCAACTCTTTAATATTGATTTCACCAACAATCAATATATCGTTTAACTTTAAACTTACAGCAAATGTAGGTTCTTTGCTATATGATGATATATATATATTTGTCCAAGTGGCTTCATTTAGTGAAATTGATGAGTTGTAAAAAATTTCATGCGATAAATTAAATCCCACAAATTCAACAATTTCAGGCGCTAACAAAACTACATTTCCCGTGTTATCTAAAATTTGTATTGAAGTAAAGTATGGGTATAGGTCATGAATATTATTAAGCATTCCTTGTAGCTCATTTTCATTTGATAATTTCTCGTTTTCAATTTGATTCCTTACTTTTTTTAATAATTCAACTGGATATTCTACATAATTTTCAATTTTAGATTCAATAACTTTAGTCGTGTTTTTACTGTAATCATCTATTTTAGATTTGGCTATAGAGCTATATAAATACATACTAATAGAACCTAATATTAACATAGGTATGATTGATGCTATAATACTATCTCTAAATAATCGACTTTTAAAACTTATCTTTTTCTTCATATACTCACCCACTTTTAAGTTATATTATATATAACATTCTAGTAACTATAATGTTAGTATAGATTCAAAATTTTACTTTTACTAGTTTTCCATCAATTATCTCAAACATTAGATATTCTCTAGTATTATCTCCAAATTTATCAATATTAAAGCTACCTTGCAAACCATCAAATGTTCTTATTTTTACAATCATTTTTTTTATACTATCTGGACTATGATCTTTTGTTTTTGATAAAGCATTAAACAAAGACTGTGCAGCTTCATATGAATAAACTGATGAAAATGATGGTTTTTCACCATATCTTTTTATATATTTTTCTTTAAATCTTGAATACGACTCTACTTTTATTTCTTCATCAATACTTCCAACAATATACATTCCATCAGTTGAATTTCCACTCATTCTAACTAGAGTATGCGTATTTGCCCATAATGGAGCATATATACTAATATTAATATCCCTTTTTTTTATTAACTGTGCTAATTTTGCATTACTAGCTGAATTTCCTATCATAAATATCGCATCTAAACTATAGACTTCTAAATTATCAACTAACTCTATAAAGCTTTCTATATTTTTTGAATCATATTCTAATTCTAGTAATGCTTCTCCACCATCATCACTCAAAATTTTCGAAAAGTTATCTTTTAGCGGCTGATTAAATGCCTTATTATTAGAATCTGTAAATATCGCAAATTTTTTGTGTTTATTTTTTTTTGCAACTTTTGCAAGTACAACTGCTTGTTCTTTAGTACTTGCTATATATCGTATAATATTATCATCAATTCCAGTCAATAAATCAGCACTTACTGTTGGTGATAAGAATAAGATGTCTTGTTGATTTATATAGTCCATTGTTTTTATCTGCATTTCGCTCGTATAATGGCCTATTACAAATTTGACATTTTCCTCAACAAATTCCTGATTTACTAAAAGTGCTGTTTCTGGCTTGTTTTCATCATTTTTTATTACGAGTTCAATTTTTCGCCCATCTACTCCTCCAGAGCTATTAATTTCATCGACTGCAATTTCAATTCCTCTTCGACCAGATACCGCAAGATCTGAGGATTCACCAGTCATTGTGCCTACAACTCCTATTAAAATCGTATCTTTTTTAGAGCTACAAGAGCTAACTATGATCACTGTTATAATCAATAAAAATATTGTATTTAATATAGCTTTAGCCTTCATGTTTCCACCTCTCATTTTAAAAGCTTTTAAAAGTTTACGTCATTTGCTTCATTATTATTTATATTATATCAAAATTTGTAAAACTATGTTTGAGAAACCATTTTTCACTCAATATTTTCAGCTTATCTCATAAAACTAATTTTAAGCCTAATTTTAAGCAAAAAAAATTAGAGGTATTAAACCTCTAACTTTATAAACACTGCTTAGCAAACTATATCATTATTTTTTTTACTAAGTCACCAATAACAGTTTCTTCATTACTTTTGCTTTTTATTATGTCATTAACGCATTTATAACCTGATCGATCTTTTACACTACTTCCATTTGAAGTGATAACAAGATTAACTTTTTCTAGTGATATATTTTTTAAAAACGTTCTAATTGCTGGTGCCGATCCACCAGCCCATAAAGGTGAAACTACAACCAACTCATCATAATCACCTATTTCTTTACTAAGTTTTATCTTAACAGGCTTATCCTTAGAAGCATAATAACCACCTTTTATAAAACCAAAGATACCTTTCCATTTCATATCATCTCTTATCTCTACCACGTCGCACGAAAGTTCACTTGCAATTTTTTCTGCGATTCGTCTACTTGTTCCAGTTCTTGTGAAATAAACTACCTTTATATTCATTGCTGCTCTCCTTTATAAATATATAATTATACTGAAATAAATGTCATTAAAGCTTATTAGCTTCATAAAGTATAAATCTCCCGCCTCCAATTTAACAGACTATATTAAAATAATCTGTTTCTCTTAAAATATAAATATTCAAATATAAATATTACAATACAAACAGCAAAAAGTATATAAAAGGCAAATGGATTGCCTACACCTGGCATACCACCTACATTGATTCCAAATAAACCAGTTAAAAAACCAAGAGGTAAAAAGATAGTTGCAACAATAGATAAAGCATACATCGTTTTATTCATATTTTCTGCTATCTTGTTATTAATTTCTTCATGAATCAGTGAAGCACGATCTCTTATTAGATCCATATCTTCTATTATACGCGTGAGTTTTTCCGCTGAATCTCTAATCTTCCATCCTTGTGATTCATCTGAAAACAAATTGCTTTCGAAATTCAATTTTGATAAAACTTCTTTTTGTGGAACAATGTATCGTCTAATTGAAATTATTTTCCTTCTAATTCGTGTAAGCTTACTTCTAACATTTTCTATTTTACCCTCTATTAGAGTTTCTTCTAATTCGTCAACCTTGTCCTCAATATCAACTATAATTCCTCCGATTCTATCATTAATACTACTTAAAATATGTATTAATAAATCACCTCTATTTCTAATTTTATGCCCTGCTTTTATATAATTTATAACATCATCAATGGCAAAGACTTTTTCCCTACGAACTGTAATAATCAAATTATCCTTTATCCAAATATGTAGTGCAACCATATCTTCTGGATTAGACTCTGGGTTATAATTCATACATCGAAGAGTTATAAAAAAACCATCATTATAATTTTTAATTGTCGGTCTTGTATCTTCAGACATTAACTCATTGCAAATTAACGAGTTAATGATTTTGTTTTCAAGTAATTTATCTTGCGTTAAATGGTTTGAACCATCTAAGTGATACCAAACTAAAGACTGATTTGCAGTTTCTTTTAAAAAATCATCTAGAATTTGAATTTCTCTATCAGAATTATAAGCGTATCCAAAAATCAAACTATTTTCATTCACTGTAAGTCCTCCTTATCGTAATTAACTTGCTTTATTCTAATAGAAACAATACTTTTCTTATCAGCGTGTTCTACTACAAATAATTTTTTCATATATATAAATTTTTCTCCTGTTTTAGGAAGTCTTCCGAAATAATTAATCATAAATCCAGATAGTGTATCATACTCTCCTTGGTCAAATTCTAGACCCAGTGCTTCAGCAACTTCACGAATACGTACATTTCCACGAACAATAAATTCATCTTTTCCAACTTTTTTTAAAAGTTCCTGTTCCTCATCATACTCATCATAAATCTCACCAACGATTTCCTCAAGCATATCCTCTAATGTAATAATACCTGCAGTACCACCATACTCATCCCGAACAACTGCTAAATGTGCTTTTCGTTTCTTCATATCTAGAAAAATTTTTAAAACCAAATCATTTTCATATACATAAAAAGGCTCTCGCATATGCTTAACAATATCAAAACCATTCTTATCTTCTTCTGAGGACCATAAATCTTTCATAAATAATACACCTATAACATTATCTTGATTATGTTCATAAACTGGAATTCTTGAATATCGTTTATGTTTATAAAAACTTTTCACTTTTTTAATATCAGAATCTAAAGATAGCATTGAAACTTCAGATCTCGGTACCATGACCTGCCTTACAGTAAGATCACCAAAAGTAAAAACTTTATGAAGCATTATTTTTTCTTCTTTTTCAAGAACACCTTCATCATGCCCAATAGAAATCATCATTTTTAATTCTTCTTCCGTCACAGATACTTCTTGTATCGGTGCTTTGCTTCCCAGTAGTCGCATCAAGATATTAGTTAAACTTATTAGAACCTTTGTTATAGGAGAAAATATCCATACCACAATTCTTATAAATGGTGCTACTTTCATAGCCCATTCTTCTGAATTTCTTATGGCCAATGATTTCGGTGTTATTTCTCCAAAAATTAAAATAATAATTGTCATAGATATGGTAGCTATTCCTACTCCAGACATGCCATAATAATGAATTCCAATAGAAGTAGCAACTGCCGAGGCTGCGATATTTACTAAGTTATTTCCTACAAGTATAGAACTTAATAATTTTTTAGGTTTTTCTAATAATTTATTTACAAGTTTTGCTTCGATAGACCCACGCTCTTCTAAGTTTTTTATCCGAATCTTGCTTAAGGACAGAAGTGCAGTTTCAGCAGCTGAGAAAAAAGCCGAAAAGCCTATGAGTGTTGATAAAATTAATATTTGAACAATTGGACTCATAAATTAACCCCCTTTTATATTTTGACTGTTATTTTCTATATAATAAATTTTTAGAGAGTCCTTTTTAAATCAAATTTTAATACTTTTCTAAAACATTATCAGTTTATAATACACTAATTACTATGATAATACTCATAAAAACAAAAAAAACTTCTTAAATAAACACTATCTAAGGTAGCATGTAATATCATAAAAATTATGACATTTGCATGGATTAACAAGTCGAATAAGTAAAGGGAAAGACGTAATGAGTCTTTCCCTTTACTCATTTCGATATGGCTTATCTAATCTATAATGAGTTTGCCACTTTTAGACACCGCAGGCTCTGTGCAGACTCTACTATCAAAGCAACAAGGTCTTTTCATACCTGAGTTTAACTTAGAACAAGCAGCATCTATTCTATTTTGACGTGTCTTTATATTCTTAGTTGATCTAATCCACCTAATCCATTCCCAACGTGCTTTTGTTGTGACACTTTTCCATTTTTCAAAAGCATCGGAAGTTTTTAAGGCATACATAAAATCTTCAGGTACTTCTACTTCTGGCCATTTATCTAGTGGATTAATTTCAACTAAAACGATATCATTAACATGAATATTAGCCTTTAATTCCAATCTATCATCAATTCTAAACCAATGACTCCCAAAACCATCAGGCTCTAAAGGTGATTTAAACTTAATATTCTTAATTGAACCTTCTACCATTACCAAACCACTCGACGTAAGCAAATCACTTTCATTATGTGTCAGCCTAATGATAAGCCATGAATTAATTTCTATTACTTTAGTTTCAAATTTAATAAGTGGCATATGAAAACTCCTTTACTTAATTATACCTAAATTCCAAGTAAATTTTAATTTTTTATTTGTTACACTTTTTAAGAATACTTCTAATTAGTGTTTTCTATATTTTAACATTTTAAGTAAACACTTTTCAACAATATCATTTCAACAAGAATCTATTGGGTATATTATAATCAAATTAATAAAAGGAGGCTTCTATGAAACGAATTCTTATATTAACTGCATCAACAGGTGCAGGTCACAATCAAGTAGCTAATACACTTGAACATCTATTAAATGATTTACACAATGTTAAACGAGTAGATTTTATTAAAGAAGAAAGTAAAATACTAGAGATGATCATTGAAGAAGGGTATGATATACTTGCAACAAAATTTCCTGAGCTATATGGAAAACTTTATCAGATATCAAATCGAAACAACATTTCAAGCACATTTCACCAACTTATGACACAAGCTGTATATAGGCGTACAAGACGAATAATTGAAGAGTTTAATCCAGATTTAATTATTGGAACACACACTTTCGCTGTAAATATTGTGGACAAATTAAAGGAAAACGGACACTATAAAAATTTTTTTTTAAGTGTTGTTACTGATTTTGAAGCTCATTATGGATATATAAGTAAAAATGTTGATCTTTATATTACAGGAAGTAAATATACAAATCAAAGCCTTATAGATAAAGGAATTTCAAAAAACAACGTTCGAAATTTAGGTATACCAATTAATCCAATTTTTTATAAATCTAGCTTTTCAAGAGCCAGTAACTCCATCTTTACGATTCTAATAATGGGCGGTAGCATGGGACTTGATCCAATGAAAGATGCAGTTGAAGAATTGTTGGATCTAGACTGTAAGTTACGGCTTATAATAATATGTGGCAATAATGAAACTTTAAAATTTGAGCTCCAAAAACTTGCTAGCCCACATAAAAAAAGTAAAATTATAGATGTCTTGGGATATGTAACGAATGTTCATGAACTTATGGACACTGCTGATTTGATTATTACTAAACCTGGCGGACTTACGGTTACAGAAGCTATAGTTAAAAATCTTCCTATTGTCGTGCCTTATTTTATACCAGGCCAAGAAAAAGAAAATCTTGATTACCTTACTTTAGCTAATATTGCCATAGCAGTAAGTGATGTCAAAATGATAGGAAAAACAATATCATTTTTAATGGATCATCCTCATAGGCTTGAACAAATGCGAAAATGTATTAGTTATGAAGCTAGTTCATATTCTTTAAATCATGTCATTAGCACAATTACTAACATATTGAAAAATCAATCTTAAATAATTACTTTATTATGTTTATATGCGCCTATCAATGAATTTGATGGCGCTTTATTTTTTATATAAATGACATCCATTTCTAAAATTTTATACGACACCTTATGCATACTCTTAATTAAGCTTTTATAAAAAATTGAAAAAGTGTTTGTCAATCTATAGTTTGAATGATAAGATTTATAGACATACACCTTTTGCAATACTTACAGGCTATTTTTTACCAATTTTTACAGATATATAGTTTGTGTGATTTGATCATTCAAGTATTAAAATCATAGCAAAAGATATTGTTTTATGTAATAAATTCGCAAGATATCTTTAGAAACTTGGGCTATTTATTAAAATTGGGAGTGATTTTGTGAAGATAAAGTATCAACTGTTAATTACACACGGACTTTTGGTAGTTCTTTCTTTAATAATTGTATTAAGTAATGTGGTTGCCTATATTGGAATGGAAAGTGATGCCTCGATTATTAATGAATCAGGAAAACTTAGAGCATTAAGCTATAATATGGTTCAGTTAACTAATCAGATTAATAATCATGATTATGATTATTATTATGATTATGATTATGCTAAGTTAAATGGAAATTTGCAGTATAGAATTGATAAATTTGATAGTATATTGAAAAATCTTAATGGTAACAATAAAATCTATAACTTAGAAATTAGAGATGACGAAACTCTACTGAAATTAGAACAAATAATTAAGAAATGGGATGAAGTTTTTAAGCCTTCATATATTAAAGTGCTTGAAAATCAATTAACAAATGAATTATACCTACAACTTAATAATGAAATTGATTCATATGTAAATGAAATTGATGAAATGGTTACAACTTATTCTCTTTATTCACGATCAAAAGTAAATAAAGCACTTACTCTAAACGGTGGCTTATTATTTCTTATTATCATAGTTACTATATACTCACTTGTAACTACAAATAAACGAATTCAAGTGCCAATGAAAATTTTAGTGCAAGAATTGAAGGATTTATCACTGCTTGATGATGAAGTTTCTAATAAATTAAATAATATCAATACAGATGAAATTTCAGAGATGAAAAAATACTTTGACGAAATGATGTATGATCAATTAACTAGGACCTTCAATAGACGATCTGGACTGGCTCAATTAAACAAAATGTTTCAATATGATAATCGAAGACATTTAGAAATTAGTTTATGTTTTATTGATATAAATGGATTGAAAATTGTAAATGATCATTTGGGACATAACTTCGGTGATGAGTTGATTATAAGTGTAATTGACTGTATCAAAAAGGAAATTCGTGATGAAGATTATATAATTAGAATGGGTGGTGACGAATTTCTGATAGTATTTAAAAATATCACTTCCGAAATTTCTGAAAATATTTGGTCTCGAATCACTCGTAGTTATCAATTTATTAATGAAAATGAAGATAGACCTTATATAATCAGTGTTAGTCATGGTATTGTAGAATATGACAATTTCGAAAAATCTGAAGTTGAGTTATTAATAAGAAATGCTGATGCAAAAATGTATTCTGAAAAAAAACTTATAAAAAAAGAGGAAAACTATAATATTTTAAAACAAAATGGAATACTATAATTCAACACAAAAAAGCCTTCTATAATTTAATATAGTAAGGCTTTTAGTCGCTAGTATGTACTTCTTTGACATTATAATTCTAAATTCAATAAATACTTATACGTGGTAATATCAAATTAAAAGATATGATATTGTTAGAACAACAGTCCTTTTGTGGATTACTGATTTTAATATCAACACTAACCATATTAATGAGGAGGAGAAACATGAAGAAATTTATAATTGAGAATGAATTTTGGGAACTATTTCCTGATGCTAAAATTGGAATCATTATCTGTAGTAGTATCGATAATACTATCAAAGACAAGGAAAAGTACGAGCGATTTATCTCAGATGCAGAAAAAGAAGCCACTCAGTATTTTCAGAAACAGGTATTTAGTGATAATGATGTCATTAGTGTTTGGAGAGAAGCTTTCCAAAAATTTAAAACAAAAAAAGGTGCAAGATCATCTATTGAAGCATTGTTAAAGAGAGTTGAGAAAGGAAATCATATTGGTACAATTAATCCACTAGTGGATATTTACAATTCGATTTCTCTTAAGTATGCCATGCCATGTGGTGGTGAAGACATTGATACTTTTGTAGGCGATGTAATATTAAGCAAAGCAAGTGGCGATGAAAATTTCATCACTCTAGGAAGCGATAAAAGCGAGCCTCCTTTTGAAGGCGAAATCGTCTACAAAGATGATGCTGGTGCAATATGTCGGTGCTGGAATTGGAGAGAATCTGTACGCACATTGCTTACAGAAAACACGAAGAATGCATTTTTATGTATTGAACTCGTCGATGTAAATAGGATCGATACGTTTGAAATTGCTTTGGACGAACTCGGAAAAAATGTTCAAGAGAATTTAGGCGGAACATATAAAATATCTATTCTTGATATTAACAACAAAGAAATGAACATAAAATAATTAAAAATCATCAAGTATGAAAAATATAATGAAAAAGGCCATCACAATTGTGATGGTCTTTAATTTAATTACAAAATTTATCAAATTACAAATCAATTTCTAGCATAGTTGGAGTATGGTCTTGTCTTTCACCTGAGTCTACCATCTCAGATTTAACAACCTTATTAGCTATCCGCTCACTAGTAAGCCAATAGTCAATTCTCCATCCTGAATTATTGATTTTACTTGTTTTTACTCTTTGCGCCCACCAAGAATACATACCTACAATGTCACCATGAATATGTCTGAAAGTATCAGTAAAACCTTTATTTAGTAGATTAGTAAAACCTTCACGTTCTTCATCTGTAAAACCTGCTGAATTTTGATTGTTTTGTGGATGGGCTAAATCTATCTCTTTATGAGCTACATTATAGTCGCCTGTAGCTAAAACTGGTTTTAATTTATCCAGACTCTGAAGATACTGAGCATATTTTTCATCCCAAACTTGCCTCTCTTTTAATCTCTTTAGACCGTCTCCTGCATTGGGAGTATAAACTTGAGTAAGATAAAAGTCTCCAAAATCTAGAGTTATAATTCTTCCTTCTAGGTCCATAGTATCTGGTGCATCGATTTTAGGATAAGAAACTTCTGGCGAATACTTTTCTTTATATAAAAACATAGTTCCAGCATAACCTTTTCTAGCAGGCTCCTCAGAACTTCTCCAATTATAAGCATAACCTTTAAAAAGCTCTGCTAAAAGTTCAATATGCTTCTTACTTGGTCCCTTTGTAGGTAATTTAGTTTCTTGTAGGGCAATTACATCTGGATCTTTCTCCAAAATTGTATCAATTACTTTTCTTGTAAGCACTGCCCTATTTGAATCACTTGTTAATGCTGCATTTAATGAATCTATATTCCATGAAATAAATCTCATAATAATTCCTCCCATATTGTTTGTAGCAAATATTAACCGTGTTTTATTTTGTGAAATTCTATCTTAGTCATACTTCAAACTGAGTTATATTTATACCCAATAAAGCCACTAAATCACTCATAAGCTCATCACATTACAATACACTCTCTACAAACATTATAGTACATTGTGATTAAATATCAAAAAAATTCTTCTTCAAATTTTCATAATCGCTATTGAAAAATGTACAACTTTTAATACATATAGTGCATCCATAATTATTGGCAAATGGCTTTGCACATTTTTCTACATCAATACATCTAAAGCCTTCCGGGTCCTCAGCTACTTGTAGTGCCTCTTTATTAATGGCACCTGCTGGACAGTTTCTCACACACTTATTGCAATTATTGCAAAATTCCTTAACCCACATATGTGGATTTTCTTTTGCAATAGGAAGGTTCTCAATATCTGTATAAACAGCTGCCAATCTTAAACTAGGCCCATAATTTTTATCAGTAATTAGCAAACCGTGTTTACCTATAACACCTAGTCCTGCATCCTGAGCCAATGGAACATAGCTTACTGAACAGCCAATTGCAGGACCTGCCATAGCGTGATATCCACGCTTCCTTAAAAAATCACTGATTTTATTTACTGTTACTCCTAGTTCATAATAGGTCCTGAATATTTCAACTACGGCTTCTTTTGATGGTGCTGTCTTTATTTCATCTTTTTTCATCTCCATAGTTAGAACAATAGCATTTCCATAGAGAATACTTTCACCTTTAAAAATATGTCTTTGATTCACTTTGGTAAAAGCAATGTCGCTAACTCCTAAAGTTTTTACGCAGTCCTTTAAAATAACTTTTATTCTTTATTCTTCAATTAAATCTTCTATAGAGTCAATTTCCATATATGCTGGTACAATTAGTCCTACTTTTGCACCTTCAAGATTTACTCCAAGATCTTCGAATTCTCCTTCAAATTTTGCATAATGATCTCCATGAGTTGCAGGTAACCAAGCAGCTACTATTGCATCTGTTTTACCTGAAGCAACAGCTACCCACATAGGACCATTTTCTACTTGAACAAGTGTAACATCATAACCTATGTCTGAAAGAACTGTTCCAATTACATTAGTTGATGCAATTTCTGAATCCCAAGCAACATATGCAAGACTAAGTTCTTCACCATCT
>JBARWW010000142.1:0-7995 GCA_049647005.1 Acidaminobacteraceae bacterium
AACAAGGGAATTCTTTATGCTTCAAAAACCCAAAGTAACTTGACACGACCATAGATAAATACAGATTTGCATTATAGTGAAAAAATGCTATAATAGTTGAAATCATATAAAAATATAGTGTTATAAATTCTATAGGACCTTAAAAATTTGAAAGGTTTTTATAGTATAATAACACTATTTTTTTAATATAACAGGATGTGAAAATATGAGTAAGAATTATAACTTAAAGAAAATACCTATAATGACACCAACTAATGGGAAGTATGATATAACTATTGGTACTGATCTAATAGATAATATAGGTGAATATATTAAGAGTGATTATAATGGTGAGAAAATCACTGTTATTACAGATAAGACAGTACATGATTTATATTTTGAAAGAGTAAAAAAAGCATTGGATTTAAAGTATGACTTTGTTAATTGTATTGTAGTAGAGGTTGGTGAAGTGAGTAAGTCGATATCTACACTTGACTATGTAAGCAATGAACTTGCATTAGTTAATCATAGACGAAGTGATCTTATAATAGCTCTTGGTGGTGGCGTAATTGGTGATTTAGCAGGATTTGTTGCATCTGTATATTTAAGAGGAGTTCCTTTTATACAGATACCTACGACATTACTTTCGCAAGTAGATTCAAGTGTAGGAGGTAAGGTTGCGATAAATATTGATAGTGGAAAAAATTTAATTGGATCATTCTATAATCCTTTAGCAGTATACATAGATTTAGAGACTCTAAATACACTTGAAGAATCACAAATAAAAGATGGTCTTGGTGAAGTTATAAAGTATGGATTTATTGAGAATAAGGATATTATAGTTGAACTACTCAAATATGATATTAATTCATTCCATCAAATGGATTTAATAAGTTTGATTATAAACTGTGTTAGGTCAAAAAAAAAATTTGTTGAAATAGATTTCTATGATAAAAAAGAACGAATGATATTGAATTTTGGGCATACAATTGCTCATGCTATTGAGAAAGAATATGGTTATGGGGTTGTAACTCATGGACAGGCAGTAGCCGCTGGTATGTATATGATTTCAAAACTACTTTTTGAGAATTCGAAAATTGAAACTGAAGTGTATAATGATATAGCAAAAATACTTTTAAAGTACCAAATGAATATAGAGTATGATTTGAAAGTTGAAAGTACAGTTATGGCCACTTTAAATGATAAGAAGTCATTTGGTGATTATATAAATGTAATTGCAGTAGATGAAATTGGAATTGGTGAAATTTTAAAGATAGATATATACGAATTTGAAGATATGATTAGAAGATATTTAAATAAATAATAAGAGGTAGATAATATGAGTAAAGTAATTATAAAACCAAGCAGACTAAGTGGAACTATAAATATACCACCATCAAAGAGTTATTCTCATAGGGGATTAATAGCAGCTTCTATTGCAGGTGGAGGTTCAAAAATAAATAATTTACTCTTCTCAAAAGATATATTAGCTACTATTGATTGCCTAAAGAGTATTAATGTTGAGTTTGAGATAGGGACTGATTATGCTATTGTTAATAATAATGAACTTAAGATAGTTAATAGTGATATGCCATGTAAGGAATCAGGTTCAACAATTAGATTTATGATACCAATAGCTGCTGCTATTGGAGGCAAAACAAAATTCTATGGAGAGGGAAGATTAGTATCTAGACCACTAGATCCTTATCTTAGCATCTTTGATAAACAAGGAATTAGCTATAGTATGAATGATAAAGAGCTGCCATTATGTATAGATGGTAAATTAGTGGCGGATTCGTTTGATGTTCCAGGCGATATAAGTTCACAGTTTATAACTGGATTACTATTTGCTTTGCCACTTCTAACTAACAAATCCGAGATTAATATAAATACAAAGTTAGAATCAAAAAACTATGTAGACTTAACTATCGATATAATGAAGCAGTTTGGAGTTAAGGTAAATTCGAATGAAGACTACTCAAAGTTTACTATTGAAGGAAATCAAACTTATAAGCCATTTGACTATACTATTGAGGGTGATTATTCTCAGGCAGCGTTTTGGATAGTTGCTGCCATAATTGGAGATGATCTTAGGCTTGCAAAATTATCAGATCAGTCTCTTCAAGGTGATAAAGAAATTATAGATATCGTAAAGAGAATGGGCGCAGATATTAAATTTGAAGATGGTTTACTAAAGGTAAAAAAATCTAAGACAATTGGAACTGTAATAGATGTAGCTCAGATACCAGATTTAGTACCTATTCTTGCGGTATTAGCGTCTCTAAGTGAAGGTAGAACAACTATTATAAATGGTGAGAGAGTTAGATTAAAAGAATCCGATCGATTACAAGCAATTGCATGTGAGTTAAATAAAATAGGCGGAAATATAATAGAAACTAAAGATGGACTTATAATAGAAGGTGTTGGTAAATTTACTGGAGGAAATGTAGAAGGATGGAATGATCATAGAATTGTTATGGCACTTACTGTGGCCTCACTTGTATGTTCAGAAGATCTAACAATCAATGACTCAAGAGCCGTTGATAAATCGTATCCTCACTTTTTTGAAGACTTCGCAAAATTAGGAGGTAATGTAGATGAGCTGCATATGGAATAATAGTTTGAAATTAAGCATATTTGGAGAATCACATGGAGTTGGTATTGGAATAGTTATAGATGGTATACCGCCAGGGATTAAGCTTGATTTTGAAAAGATAAAAGTAGAAATGAATAGAAGAAGACCCGGTAAAGATAAATTCTCAACAGCAAGAATGGAGTTTGATGAATTTGAAATATTATCTGGATATTTTAATGAACATACAACTGGAACGCCTTTATCAATTCTTATAAAAAATACTTCTCAAAATTCTAAAGATTATTCTGAAACTAAGGATATAGTTAGACCATCTCACGCAGACTATACTGGTCATGTAAGATATGATGGATACAATGACTATAGAGGTGGAGGCCATTTTTCGGGTCGCATAACAGCACCACTTGTATTTGCAGGTTCGCTTGCCAAGCAAATTTTAGAAATTAAAAATATACAAGTATATAGTTATATATCTGCTATTGGAGATCAAAAGAGTGATTATGTAGATTCTCTTAAATTACCGAGTAAAGTGCTTTCAAATCTTGACAAAGAGTTTCCAGTGCTAGATAAAGTAGCTGAGAAAAACTTTAAAGAAGCAATAATAAAAGCTAAAGAAAAGGGTGACTCTATAGGTGGAAAGATAAGATGTATAGCGTATAATGCTCCGGTTGGACTAGGTAACCCATTTTTTGAGTCCATGGAGTCAAAAATTGCATCGCTTGCATTCTCAGTTCCAGCGGTAAAAGGAATCGAATTTGGAAAAGGCTTTGACTTATCAGAGTTAAATGGTAGTCTTGCAAACGATCAAATGGAAATGCATGATGATATAATTGGATACAAAAGCAACAATAATGGTGGAATTCTAGGTGGAATAACAAGTGGTATGCCAATAGATTTTACAGTTGCCATTAAACCAACACCATCTATATTTATGGAGCAAGATACTGTAGATATGCAGACTCTTAAAGATAGTAAATTAGCTATAGAAGGGCGTCATGATCCATGTATCGTTCAAAGGGCAGCACCAGTAATAGAATCAGTTATGGCACTAGCTGTACTCGATGGAATATTGTCGATTCAAAAGCTTGGAAAGTGGTGGTCGAATGAATAGTAATAAAAGCATAGATCTTAAGCGTTGTGAAATTGATAAACTAGACAGTTTACTTGTAAATCTACTTGTAGACAGATTTAATTTATCAAAAGAAATTAGCGATATAAAAATATATGACAATATAGATAATTATGACCCAAGAAGAGAAGAAAAAATATTTGAAAATATAAGCAACATGCTTAAAGAAAAAGGTGATGACGATAAGATTGAGCATATTATATCTATTTATAATATGCTTCTTATGGAATCAAAATTATACCAATTTAAATAGAAAGGGGTATATATGTAGACTATTCTACATATATACCTCTTTTATTTTTATAGAATTAGTTACTATTTAAATCCACATCATTTTTATTCTTTTTCTTTAAATTGACAATAATTATACCAAGTGATACGAGCCCAAGGGAAAGAACTGTTATAAGATTGATTCTTTCTTCTGGTATAAATATAGCAGCAAGTATAGAACCCCATATAGGTATTTGGAATTTGTATATAGATATGGTACTTACTTTATTGTATTTAAGTAGAGTAAACCATATACAGAATCCAGCCGCAGAAATAAATCCAAGGTGTATAAATATAGGTAGTACTGATAGATTAAATTCTATAACATTTCCGCCTGTAAATCCAAATGATATAAGAAGCATAACTATAGAACCAAGCAGCATCTGGTAGCCTGTTATAGCAACCGGGTGAATATTTTTTGTTAATTCCTTTGCCATAATAGATGCAATTGCTCCCATAAGAGCCGCAACAATTAGAAAACCTTCACCAAATATTGAGAAGGAACTATCGAGTGGACCCTTGCTTAAATTTATTAGAACTACACCTGAAAAACCAACGACTAGTCCAACTATTTTGCGTGTGCTCATTTTATCATCATTATAATAAAAGTGAGGAAGGACGATAGAGAAAAACGTGCCAACCGAAATCATGATAGCTCCTTTTATAGCAGTTGTATTTGATAAACCAATATAAAAAAATAGGTACTGAAATCCAGTTTGTATAAGTCCGAGTATAAATAGGTGCTTCAAATTCTTAAATGTTATCTTCAAATTGATTTTTGTTATAAATATAAAAACAAATATCATTGAAGATGCTAGTAAAAATCTATAGCTCGCAAACTGTAATTTATAATAAAACGGTGCATCGCTTAGGTTTAAAGCATTATAAGAAAACTTTAAAGATGGGAATGCACTTCCCCATAGAAAACATGCAAATGTTGCGCTTAACATGATAAATATAGGGTTTTTAAAGATAGTATGATCTTTCATAAAAACTCCTTATGTTGATTTTAATATAGTATTAAATAACTATCTGATTATAGCATAGTGTATACAGTAGTGAGTAGTATCTTTAAAACAATATATAATTATTTTTATATCAATTAAAAATCGCAATTAAAATAAGTTAAATTTTGATGAAATTAATTAGTAAAAGCACTAAAATAAGCAAAAATATAGTATACTTAAAGATAGTGAAATTATCTGACAAAATAAAAAAATCAGTTGAATTTGACATAAATATAAATTAGTTGAGGTGTTAATTTTGCAAGCCATATTAAATTTTTTTTCAAATGTAAGGATTCAGGATATTATAGATATCATGATAGTTGCTTATGTTATATATAAAGTTCTATTCCTTATTAGGGAAACTAGAGCTGAGCAGCTTATTAAGGGTATTATTATACTTCTGATAGTTCAAAAGTTAAGTGAAATTTCAAAGCTTTATGTTTTAAACTTTTTACTTAAAAATACTATGACTATAGGAGTTGTAGCACTACTGATAGTGTTCCAGCCAGAGCTTAGACGTGCTCTTGAGTATATTGGTAGAAGTAAGCTTATAGGAAGCTCTCTAGCTGATATATTTGAAAAGGAAAACAATCATACGATGGAACAGATTGTTACTGCGGTAACTAAGTTATCTCGTGACCGTATAGGTGCATTAATCGTACTTGAAAGGGAAACTGGTATAAATGACATAGTTGAAACTGGTGTAGCCATAGATAGTAAGATATCATCAAGTCTACTTATAAATATATTTATACCGAATACACCACTTCATGATGGAGCGGTAATTATTCGTAAAAATAGGATTATGGCAGCGGGTTGTATACTTCCGCTTTCAGAGAATCATACTATAAGTAAAGAGCTTGGAACTAGACATAGAGCTGCACTTGGTATAGCCGAACAGTCGGACTCGATTGTTATAATTGTCTCTGAAGAAACTGGAACTATATCTGTATCTATGGAAGGAAAGCTTACTAGATATATTGATACTAATACCTTAAAAGGTATTATAAAGAATGCATACAGCGAAGCAAATAACCAGGTACTTATAAAACGAAGATGGAGATCTAATAATGAAAATGAGAGCGAAAATAAGAATATATAGAGCGAATTATAAAAATAGTCAATTCAATAAAAAAACTGCCCCAAAACTGCTAGCATTATTATTTGCTATTATGCTTTGGTTTGTTGTAATTGATTTAGAAAATCCAGAACTTGAAAAGAACATTGAGAATGTACCTGTAATTCTATTAAATGAAGCAGAGGTATCACAAAATGGTCTTATTATACTTGATCGTGAAGAGTACTATATCGATGTAAAGGTTAAGGGCAGAAGAAACGAAGTTTCAGATATAACAAGTAGTGATATTAGAATAACTGCAGATCTTCGTGGATTTGATAAAGGAGTAAATTCTATACCACTAAGTAAACGTATCTATAGTGAAAATGTAGTTATTACAGACTTGTCTCAAAGTGAGATAAAAGTTGAAATAGACCAAATTGCAGAAATTGCAAAACCTGTGTCGATTGAAATAGAAGGAAAAATACCGGTTGGTTATACAAAAGACAATATACTAGTATCACCTGAAGTGGTACTAGTAAGGGGTCCAGAATCAATTGTAAATCGCGTATCAAAGCTTATTGGTGTAGTAAGCATTAGTGGTGTTGATAGCAGTATTTCCAAGGAAATACCTCTTAAAGCAGTAGATAATGATCTTAAAAATGTAAGTGGTGTTACTCTTGGAAAAGAATATGTTAGTGCTAAATTATCTATATATAAGTTAAAGAAAGTACCTGTAGTTTATAAAACTATAGGAAGTCTTTATCAAGACTATAGAGTAGTTAATGTTGAACTTTTAACACAGTTTGTTACTATAAAAGGTGAAAAAGATGTTGTAGATAATATTGAATCACTTACTACAACAGATATTGATATAACTGGAAAAACAGAATCGTTTACCGAAAAGATAAATCTAGTGCTTCCAGAAAATATTGAAACAACTTTGCTTGAAAAAGGAATAAATACAAATATAACTATTGAGAAAATGGCGTCAAAAGAGTTTAGATATTTTGTTCGTGAAATTCCAATTTTCAATCTTAATCCTAAGTTTGAAGCAAACATAACAAATCCGGAAGATGTTGTTAAGATTACACTTTTCGATGTAGAAAGCAAACTATCTAAAATAAACGGAGACTCTCTTAATCCAATACTTGATGGTAGTCATTTTTTAGATGGTGTTAATAGTGGGAAAGTTGAGATTGATAGCGCTATTAATGTGGAACGTTATGAAATAAGTCCACAGCTTTTATATCTGGAAGTAAAGACAAAAACGATTAAAAATATAACTAGTGAAACAAATACTAGTACTAACTAAAGTAAAGGTGCCAAGTAGGCGCCTTTCTTTTTAGGGTAAATCAAAGAGGTGGATTATGAATAGAGAAATAGAACTTATACTTAATTCAACACATGATGCTATGATTGCTGTAGATAAAAAAGGAATAATCACAGTATTTAATAAAGCTGCAGGTATACTTACTGGAATAGATCCAAGCATTGCAATTGGTCACGAGGTTACAGGTGTAGTTGATAATACAAGACTTATGCATATACTTGATACAGGGGTATCGGAACTAAATAGAAAACCGCCGCTTGGTAATACTACAATTATAACGAATAGAATGCCTGTACTTGATGAAGTGGGAAATATAATTGGTGCAATTGCTGTATTTCGTGATATAAGTGAGGTTCAAGAACTTGCAGAGAAAATTACTGATCTTCGAGAAGTAAGAAGTACGCTTGAAGCTATATTTAATGCTACTGGTGATGCTATATCAGTTGTTGATGAGAATGGTATGAACATAATGATTAACCCTGCATACACAAAACTTACAGGTTATACACCTAAAGATGTAATGGGCAAATACTGCACAACAGATCTTAGTGAGGGGGAGAGTGTTCATCTTAAAGTTCTTGAAACTAGAGAGCCCGTTAAAGGCGTAAAGATATTTGTAGGTCCAAC
>JBARWW010000143.1:0-2395 GCA_049647005.1 Acidaminobacteraceae bacterium
CGTAATAGCAAGTTCTTTTAGTCTTTTTCTAAGAATTGGGTCAGCAACTACTTTTAATTCTTCAGAATTTTCTTTCTTAACATCTTCACCTAGAATTCTTATATTATCATCATTAAAAGGTGGTATGATTTCGATTGGTGATGCATTATATTCATTTTTTTCAAAGTCATGGGCAACAGACACGGTAAACTCACGTCCACTTATATACGTTTCAGCAATCAAATTGCCTCCATATTTTTCGAAAAGATTTTCAGCTTTAACAACAAATTCCTTATGATTATAAACTATTGAATCGTCACCTATCCCGTTACAGTTTGCTGCGTCAAGAGGTTTTACAAACAGTGGATATGTAATTGTTATGTTTGATTCTAATAAATAATTTTCAGGTGTGACAATTGTATATTCAGCAGTTTTAATATTATTTTGTAGAATTAATTCTTTAGCTTTAATTTTATTTGTTGCATATTCTAATGATTGAAGTTTTGAACCTGTATAAGTAATATTTGCATCTTCAAAAAATTTAGATAACCAAATTTTTTCGCCATTTTTAAGTTGAACATATTTACTTGCAAGAACAACAAGATCTGGAGATTGTTCAATTACTTTATTAAGTTTTTTTAAAGAAGTGCAACGATTTACAGTTACATCTTCATAACTTTTTTTTAGTGCTGATTTTACAGCAAGACACGCACTTACTGAACCAAAGCCAGTTTCCTTAATTATTTTACTGCCCGTAGTGATTATAATAATCTTCATTTTAATTTCTCCTCTCACCCTTTTGTTCGATTGCATTCATTTATTATATTAGAATAAAAAATGGATCTTATTTAACCTCGAAAAGCTTGTAAGAACTCAATCGTAACTACGTGGATATATTAAATATTACTGAAAAAACACATCAATTTTGACAAGATAACTATTAATTCACCCTATATAATAGATGCTTATTTTCATATTAACTTTATTTTTGTATATAAGATATACTATGAAATTTTTTATTGAATTGTATTTTAAGTGTCACTATTAATCATACTTTATATAGCTTAGATAAGCAAATTCCACAAAGGGACGATTTTAACATTTAACATAGTAAAACTCAAAACAATTCACTATGTTAAGCAAGTACTCGACATGTAGTAATATATTTTGTATTATAAATATTAACCTATAATCTAACTAAAATAATGAGTACATATGGGTTAAATATTTTCAAGAAAAAGGAGATTGACAATATGTTATTATTACACTACCCATCGTGAACAAGCAGTAGAAAAGCCAAGGCTTGGCTAGATGAGAATAATATTTCGTATGAACTAAGACTAATCCACAAAGATAATCCTAAAGCTGATGAAGTTCGTGCTTGGATGAAGATGAGTGGACTTGAACTTAAAAAGTTTTTCAACACTAATGGAAAGCTATTTAAAGAAAAGAACCTAAAAGAACTCTGGGATACTATGAGCGAAGATGAGCTTTTGGAGATTCTAGAAAGTGACGGAATGATTCATAAAAGACCAGTACTAGTTGCTGATGATTTCGTTATAACTGGATTTAAGATTAAAGAATGGGAAGAAACTGTTAAATTTTAATGTAGTAATTATATAAAAGTTCCAATAAAATATACAATTATAAATAGAATTTATTTATGGTTAAAAACTGTACGTAAATTCTATTTTTATAATATGCTTAAAGGGTATATAGTGATATACTTATAGGGTAGGAAGTCCATGAGGCTTCATAAGGAGGATAAGATGTCAGAGAAAAATATAGAAATGATGAAAAAATTATTAGCTAAAAAGAAAGAACAACAGAGTACAAAAAATCAACCTAAATCTAATAAGAATATGGGTTCAAGTGCTAATGCGGTTAAAACTGAGAAAATTGGAAACAGAAAAGTTTAATCTGTAAAATCACAAAAAAATATTTGATTAGGTGTTGACTATTTAAATATAAAATGGTAGTATTAGTTATTGCTTAAATTCAGAAGTAATAATGTTAACTTTAACAATTTGATTGGTGCTATAGTAATATAACAACCTAATTTGAATGTATTCGTTATCGGTTATGCAAAGATTTAAGAATAATACAATTTTGGAGGTACAATATTATGAATGGTACAGTTAAATGGTTCAACCCAGATAAAGGTTTTGGTTTTATTACAGCAGAGAACGGTACAGATGTATTTGCACACTTTTCTCAAATTAACATTGATGGATTCAAAACTTTAGACGAAGGTCAAAAAGTTACTTTTGATGTTGCTGAAGGACAAAAAGGCCCTCAAGCTGAAAATATCGATATCGCTAGATAATTGATACTAATTTTAAATTTTAAACCTTATGTTTTTGCATAAGGTTTTTTTATTTTTTGATAAAGTTGTACTATAGGCGGAGTAACAAAT
>JBARWW010000144.1:0-2706 GCA_049647005.1 Acidaminobacteraceae bacterium
AAGAAAATACAAAGCTCATACAATCAGCAAGAAAAATTAATGATGATATGCCAGTTTATGTAGTAAATAAACTTTTGAATAAATGGCCTGAAGTTAAGACTATAGGTGTATTTGGAGTTGCTTATAAAGCAGATATTGATGATACACGAACAAGTCCATCAGAACTAGTTATTGATGAATTAAACAAACGAAATTATGATTTATATATAAATGATCCATATGTAGAAGAATATAAATACGATTTGTCATCTATTGATGAAGTGCTTGAAAATTCAGATGCAATTATAATAATGGTCGATCATAAGCAGTATAAAACAAAAGAGTTTCTACATAATATTGTTGATAAAATGAAAACACCAAGATTGTTAGATACAAAAAACATTATTGATAAAGACTATGGAATAGAAGGATTTGAGGTGGTTAAACTTGGAATTAAATCATAAGTTTAAAGGTAATAAGATACTTGTAACTGGTGGAGCTGGAGCAATAGGTTCAAATATTACGAAAGTGTTATTAGATTTTGGTGCATATGTAGATGTCATTGATGATTTAACATCAGGATATTTAGATAATGTGGATAAAAGAAGTAATTTTATGAAAAAAGATATATCTAAAACATTAGATTTAGATGATGATTATGATTATATAATTCATTGTGCTGCTTTTTTTGCAAATCAAAATTCAGTTGATCATCCTGTTAGAGATCTTGAAGTTAATGGCATTGGTACAATAAATGTACTTAATTTATGTAAAAATCAAAACAATCTTAAAGGTATGATATATCTTTCTTCATCATGTGTGTATGGACCACGAAGTGGTGCTTTATCAATAGAAGATGAAATTAAAGATTTTGACACACCATATGCAATTTCAAAATTTATAGGTGAAAAATATTGTGAATTTTATAAAAAAACTTATAATATACCTATAAAAATAGTTAGATTATTTAATTCATATGGTCCAGGTGAGATGCCTGGTAAATATAGAAATGTTATTCCGAACTTCTTTAAACTTGCATTAAATGGACAACCATTAACAATAACTGGTACGGGAGATGAAACAAGAGACTTTACATATGTATTAGATACTGTGTATGGAATTTTAGAAACTTTAGTATATGATGGTGAAAATTACTTGTTTAATCTTGGGACTGGTATTGAAACTTCAATTATCAAATTAGCAACAGAAATAAATAAATTAACTCAAAATGAATCTGGAATAGAGTTTGTTCCTAGAAGATCTTGGGATCATATATCGGTTAGAAAAGCAGACATAAAGGAAAGTAAAGTTAGTTTGAATTATAATCCAACAACACCTCTTTGTGAGGGATTAAAATTAGCATATGAATGGATTAAAGAGCATAACAATTAGTTTGTGATTTAAGGAGTGTTTGTTTAGATGAAACAATTATTTATAGCATATAATTTTTACCCATTAAATTCACCAGAAGCAATTCAAAATGAGAGAATTATGAGAGCCTTGTCAAAACTTGGTGTGAAAACGCATGTAGTTACGCACTATGATTCGGAAAATAGAGAATTAGAGAATTCCGACATACTTGTAAGTAGAACGAATGTTAAAGATTATAAATTAAGAAAAGTATTTTGTTATTTTTTCAACAAAAAAAGGATTCAAAGACCTGATACAAAATATTTTTGGAAAAGTGAGGCCATAAGCATTTGTGAAGATCTTATGGAAAAAGAAAATTATGATTTTGTTCATTCTTGGTCAACACCGATAACAAGCCACATTGTTGCGCTTGAACTAAGAAAGAAAAAAGATTTTAAATGGATAGTTCATTTTAGTGATCCATGGACAGAGAATCCATACATAACATATGTAGATAAAGAAACAAAAGAGTATAATCAAAAATTAGAGGAAGAAGTTCTGAGTTTAGCAGATGCCATTGTCTACACAAGTATCGAAACAAAAGATCTTATGGTAGGAAAGTATAATGGTAGATTTGCTGAAAAGTCATATATTTTACCACATACTTATAGCCCTAATGTAGTAGATAGATATATTAATGAAAAATATGATGATAAACTGATACATGTTGCTCATGTTGGTAATTTCTATGGTAAAAGAATTCCTGATGAATTATTTATGGGTATAAAAAAAGCTAAGGAAAAAGTTGAAAATCTATCGGAAACTGTTTGTGTAGATTTAGTTGGTAATTTACCAAAATCTAAAGAATTGCTGATACAGAAGTTAGGAATTGGCGATGTTGTAAAAGTACATGGAAAAGTTCCTTATAATGAAAGTCAAAAAATAATGGCTAAATCAAGTGTACTTTTAAATATAGATGCAAAAGATGAGATAAGTGTATTTTTACCTTCGAAACTAGTTGAATATATAGGATATGATAAACCAATACTTGCAATAACTCCAATTAAAGGAACGACTTCAAGAGTTCTTAATGAGTTAAATCATATTGCTATTCCAAATGAAAATTATGACGAAATTGCAAATTGTTTTGTTGAAATGAGTAAAAATGGAATAAGTGGATTTGATTATTTGAGTACTGGTCGCGAGAAATATTTGCCGGATTACGTTGCAAATGAATTTAAAAATATTGTAGATAAAATTATTGACTAAGAGTCGAGTGGAGGTTAGCTAATTGAATCTTTTTAATATGATAGAAAGTAAAAAAGAAAGTGTATCTGTAATTGGTCTAGGATATGTAGGATTGCCATTAGCGGTTTC
>JBARWW010000145.1:0-1940 GCA_049647005.1 Acidaminobacteraceae bacterium
GTTATCTTATGATACATTCCACAACCTGGTATTCCAAGTAGATCAACATTACCTTTTTTCGCTAACATAAACATAGCTCCAGGTAAAACTGGAGATCCATATGTTGTAACATTATCTGCAAACTTGCGAATAGCCGTAGGTGTAACATCATCTGGATCTACAGACATGCCACCTGATAGAAGGATAATGTCTGCTCCCTTATCAATTAGGTGCTGCATCTTTTCCTCAATCATAGAAACTTCATCATCACTATATACTGTCTCTACATGTATGCCACCATAAGTATCGATCTTAGCTTCTAATATAGGACCAAATTTATCTGTTATGCGTCCTGTAAAAACTTCACTTCCAGTAACGATAATACCGATTTTTTTATCCTGAATTTTCTTAATAGAAACAACACTAGCAATATTTTTAGTTATTTCTTCAATACTTTCTATAACCGAAGTTTCAATTGTAAGTGGTATAATTCTTGTTCCAGCAACAACCATATCTTTTTTTACTGGATAGTTGTTATGTAGTGTAGATAGCATTGCACCTTCAACATAGTTGATTTCATATAATTTTTCTATGTTAATTTGAAGTATACCGTCGTATTCGGCAATTAGAGAGATTTTTCCTTCTCTTGCTTTACTAAGTCTTATTCCTTCGCCCATTGTACATGAAGCAATTCTAAAAGCAGCATCATCTTCATGTAATTCATCTTCTGTAAGTTCAAGTATGAAAACATGTCGTTTGCCCATATCTTTTAAAATTTCAATATCTTCTTTTTTTATAATATGCCCTTTTTTAAAGGCAACACCTTTAAATTCACCAGGTACAATTTTTGTCATATCGTGAGCAAGTATTGATCCTAATGCATCTTCAACTTTAATTTTTTTCATAAGTCACCATTCAACGAAAAATCGTTGCCTTTATATTTTTATTAATATATACAAGATTCAAGTAAGTAAATTTTGCGAGGTCGAAACTAAGTTTCGTCTTCATATTGTTTGAATACAAAATAGTTATCAGCTAAAAAATCTGCGTCATCAGGATTATGAGTCACTATTACTGCAAGTGCACCTATATTATGTATAAGTTTTTTCATATTTGTCATAATATCTATTTTAGTCTTAGAATCAAGCGCTGAAAAACCTTCATCTATAAGTATAAGTCTCGGTTTTGAACTAATGGCTCTAGCAAGAGCACATCTTTGTTTTTCTCCACCGGATACTTCATTTGGATATTTATCTTTTAAATGTTCTATCTTCATAAGTAAAAGAAGATCGTCTATAAAACTTTCGTCTATATTATCTTTTGATTCTTGAGGAAAGCGAATATTCTCGTAAAGTGTCATATTTGGAAAGAGTAGTAGATCTTGAAATACATAACCGACATTTCTATCTTGTATTCTCATAGATATATTTTTTTCTTTACTAAAGATAATATTTTCATCAAGTGATATAAATCCACTATCAGGACTATGAATTCCAACGATGGTATTTAGTAATGTTGTTTTTCCAGATCCAGAAGCTCCCATTATAGCAAGTACACCAAAATCATGTACAAATGATGCCTTAACAAATTCGTTTCCAATGCTTTTGGTAATGTCTAGTTTTAACATGAAACCATCCTTTAAGCGTATTGATCTTCTTTCGAGAAGTAGTTAAGTAAGAATATAACACTAAATGAAAGAACCAGTATGAATATAAGTAGTTTGTTTGCAGTTGCTTGATCACCAGCCTCAGCTGCAAAATAAAGTGCAATTGGAAGCGTCTGAGTTTTTCCAGGTATGTTGCCTGCAACCATAAGTGTTGCACCAAATTCGCCAAGCGAACGAGAAAAAGTAAGTATAATACCAGATAATATTTTTTGAAGCCCCATAGGAATACTAATCTTAAAAAAAATTTTCAACTCAGAAGCACCCATAATTCTAGCTGCAATTTCGTATTTGCGAC
>JBARWW010000146.1:0-4330 GCA_049647005.1 Acidaminobacteraceae bacterium
TATAAGGGTTAAGTTGATTGAAGGGATGATATAATGAAATTTAATGTTCTTACATTATTCCCAGATATGTTTGCTGGTTTTACTGGCGCTAGTATAATTAGCAGAGCCATAAAAGCAGATATTATAGATGTTAATTTAATTAACTTTAGAGAATACTCAGATAATAAACATAAAAATATAGATGATTATCCATATGGTGGAGGTTCTGGAATGCTTATGACTGTTGGCCCGCTTGCAACAGCTCTTGAAGAAAATAACTTAACGTCTAATAAAGTTATATATCTTACGCCAAAGGGTAAAGTGTTTGATCAACAAGATGCAATTGATTTATCAAAAGAAAAAGAGATAACTTTTGTATGTGGCCACTACGAGGGTGTAGATCAAAGGTTTATCGATAGGTATGTAACGGATGAGTATTCTATTGGAGATTACGTATTAACAGGCGGAGAACTTCCGGTTATGGTTATGATAGATTCAATTTCAAGAATGATCGAGGGTGTTCTTTCATCTAATGTATCATTTGAAGAAGAAAGCCATTATAATGGCTTACTGGAACATCCCCACTATACAAGACCAGCGGTATATGAAGATGATGAAGTTCCTAAGATTTTATTATCTGGTAACCATGGTTTAATTGAGGAATGGAGATTTATTAAATCACTTGAAATCACTAAAGAAAAGAGACCAGAGATGTATAATAAATACGTAAAAAATGAAACTGATAAGAAGCTAAAAAAATGGATCAAAAAATTTGAACAAAATGATTATTAATCCTTGTTAAATATAAGGTTTATGATATAATATTACTTGTGCATAACGGACGGTCCTCTAGAAAAAACTAAGAGCGTCTAGCGAAAGGGAGGAAACATAAAATGAATAGAGAAATTATTAAGGTAATTGAACAAGAACAAATGAAGGAAGAAGTACAAGCATTCAACGTTGGTGATACTGTAAAGGTTCACTTAAAAGTAGTAGAAGGTAAGAGAGAAAGAGTTCAAATCTTCGAAGGTCTTGTACTTAAGAGACAAAACGGTGGTGCTCGTGAGACATTTACAGTAAGAAAAATTTCTTATGGTGTTGGTGTTGAAAAAACTTTACCATTACACTCTCCAAAGATTGTCGACATTGAAGTAGTAAGAAGAGGCCAAGTAAGAAGAGCTAAACTTCACTACATCAGAGACAGAATTGGTAAATCTGCTAAAGTTAAAGAAAAGAAATAAGTGTAATGGGGACTGTTTACAGTCCCTTTACTTTTGTAAAAATATAGTAACAACTAATTGCTAGTAAGTTACTTTTACAATGAACAAGATTGGTGCCATCGAGACAAGTTTTCGGTGGCATATTGTTTATATAGACTCATATCAAGGAATACATTACTTAATATGTTGTGATAAGACAAAAAGTCTCACAAGTAAAAACAACAAAAAATAAATAGAAATGATATAATACTAATGACTATATAAAATTAATTTTTTTAAAATAGAAATTACTGAAGTGTAAGGGAGTGATAGTATGCATATTAACTGGTATCCAGGGCATATGAAAAAAACAAGAGAACTAATACAAGAAAATCTTAAGATGATAGATGTGGTTGTAGAAGTACTAGACGCAAGAATTCCAATTAGTAGTAAAAATCCAAGTTTAGATGATTTGATTAATACAAAGCCTAAGATAGTAGCATTAAATAAATATGACTTAGCAGATGAAGTGATTTTAGGTAAGTGGATTTCATATTATAGAGCTCAAGGAATCTCAGCTATTCCTATTAACTCTATGACAGGTGATGGAATCAATAGACTTCTTCATGAAATTAAAGTACTTACAAAAGAAAAAAGAGATAAGTATATAACTCAGGGTAGAAACTTAGCAGCAGTAAGAGTTATGATTGTTGGTATCCCAAATGTAGGTAAATCATCTCTAATTAATAAACTTGTAGGTAAAAAGAGTGCAAAAACTGGTAATAGACCAGGTGTTACAAAAGGTAAACAGTGGATCAGAATAAGAAAAGATCTAGAGTTGTTTGATACACCAGGAATACTTTGGCCTAAAATAGACGATGATGCTGTAGGACTTAATTTAGCATTTACAGGCGCTATAAAAGATGAAATACTACAGATTGATGATATAGGCTTACTACTTATAGAAAAGCTTATGATTATTTATCCAGATAGACTAGAAGAGCGATATTCAGTTGAGATTAAAGAAAATAATGAACTTGATAGACTTCAGCTTATGGAAGAGATAGGTCGCCGTCGTGGATGCTTACTTGCAAAAAATCAAATTGATTATTCTAAAGTTGCAAGAATTGTAATCGATGAATTTAGAAAAGGAACATTAGGTAGAATGTCTCTTGAGAGTCCTTCTGACTTTGATATTCTTGACGATGATAAAGATATAAGTGAAATAGAATCACTTTTAGAATCTCTAGGTCTTGATTTAGATGATGAAGACGAAGATGAAGAGTAAAATTTAAAGGTAGGTAATGTATGGATTTTGCTAGCATGAAAGTAAAAGAAATAAATGATTTGTTTAAGTCGTCTACACATGAAGAACATCTTACTTATATTGACGACTTACTTGGTGATGATAGAAATTCAATAAATAAACTTGGACAAAAGGTGTTAAACGAAACAAAAAAACGCAATTTTATTATTGAAAAGTTCGAAACTATGAGTGAATTTGAAAAGCCATTTTGGGAAAATTCAAAGTTGGTAGCTGGACTTGATGAGGTTGGGCGTGGTCCTTTATTTGGTTCGGTTGTTACTGCATGTGTAATTCTAGATAAGAACGAAAAGATATATGGACTTGATGATTCAAAGAAGATTAAAGAATCAGAAAGAGAAAGACTATATGATGAAATCATGACTAAAGCTAAGTGTGTTTCTATTGGTATGTGTGATAACGATGAGATTGATGATATCAATATCTTAAACGCCACTAAACTTGCTATGATGAAAGCTATCGCACTTATGGATATAACACCAGAACATTTACTTATTGACGCTCTGCTACTACCTGAAGTTGATATAGAGCAAACATCTATAGTTAAAGGTGACACAAAAAGTGTTTCTATTGCAGCAGCTTCCATAATTGCTAAAGTAACTAGAGATAGAATGATGATTGAATTTGATAAAGAATATCCTGAGTATGATTTCAAAAATAACAAGGGATATGGTACTCCTTCTCATTACTTAGCTATAGAGAAAGTTGGAATTACCAAGCATCATAGAAAATCATTTTTAAAAAATATAATATAACTCAAGCTACACGTAAGTTGTGACGATATTTAATATATACGTTTAATTATGTGTAGCTTTTTTTATATTCAAAAATAATCATTTGTTTTAAATAAAAAAAGTATGCAAATTATAAGAGTGCATATTATGGTCAAAAAGTAGCAAAAATATATGCTACAATAATTACTAGAGGTGATGACGTGAAAGTATCTGGACAGGCGTTAACGCAAGTAAATAAAGAAATAATCAAACCATCGGTTGATGATAAAAAAGCGGAAACAAGACCGCTAAAAGATGGTGAAAAGTATAAAGGGAAACTCACATCTATTGATGGAGCAAAAGTTAAGGTTAATATAAATGGGAAAGAATACTCAGCTACAGTAAATAGTGGTAGTCTTAGCGATAAAGTTGTTGGTGATCAGATAGAGTTTAAAGTAACAGTAAATGGATCAGAAGTACTTATAGATATTAAGAGTGAAGGGACTTCTATAAGCACAAAGGGACTAGACAATCTAATAATGAATCTTGGTTTATCAAAATCAGATGAAAATAAAGCTATAATAACTCTCTTAAAAGAATTTAAAATTCCTATCACAAAAGAAAATTTTGAAGAAATAAAGTCATTTGTTAAGTCAAAAGAATTAATGATTTCTATGTTAAATAAGAATATTGAGAGTGGATCAACAATTCTTGATTTGTCTAAAGTTATAAATAAAGATTTAAGTTTAAAAGAAAATCTTATAAACATACTTAAATCAGAAGCTAACGATACTAATTTGCAAATTGCTAAGTCATCATCAAATATAGAAACAATTGATCTAATTACTCAATCTACTACGGCACCTTCTAACTTAGTATCACTTGAGGGTAATGCAAATGTATCTAATGAAGTTACAAGTGGTAAAATGGGTGAAAGTATAGAAATAAAGCTAGTTGATGAAAATAGTGTAATGTCTGCTGTTAGATTAGATGATAATGAAAAAGAAAGTTCTAATACTATAAAAGTACTTGTAAATAAAAGTGAAAAGAATGAAGCTGTAGAAATTATTAAAATGAATATAAAAAGTGAGTTAGCAGAAAAAGAAGTTTTAAAC
>JBARWW010000147.1:0-3926 GCA_049647005.1 Acidaminobacteraceae bacterium
GGACAAGGTTCAATTAAGGCTGTGATTACATCGCCGCTAAAAACATCCATATACGTACTTTCTAAATTAATTTCTTTGACTATTTTTATCACTATTTTTTCATTTTTTGTAGTCTTTGCAATAGCGATTATAAAAGGTATGTCATTAAATATTATTTTCCTTTTCTTAAGTGTAGTACTAATTAGTATGGAATATGTCCTTTTAGGATTTTGGCTTAGCACATTCTTTAAAAATTTCACGGATTTTATATTACCCATGGGTCTTGTCTTTGTGATATTTAATCTTCCACTTTTTACTCTCTTTAATATTGAGAGTCTAGATGTACTAAAGTATGCATTTTATATAATTCCAAGCACTGGATTTGTAAAACTTCTTCAAGGACTTTACTCACCACAGAGTATTTTTGATATTCTTTATGCAATAATTTACAATACTTTGTTTATAGTAGTGCTTTATAAGATGTGTATTAAGACCTTTAATACAAAGATCATTGGAAGGTCAGGTGATATCGATGCGTAAGTATTTAAAACTAATCACTAGTCAAATTAAGCGTATTGGAAAAGACAATTTGTTACTATTATTATCTGTATATCCATTAATATTAGCGGTAGTAGGAAGATTTTTAGTTCCATTTTTAAGAGAAAGCTTTATAGATAAGTTTGATCTTATCATACATTACCCTGCTATTGCCGCATTTTTCATTTTGGCAAACCCCTATATTTATGGTGCTCTTGCAGCTTTTTTACTATTAGATGAAAGAGAAGAAAATGTTCTTCAAGTCATAAGAGTAACACCACTAACACTCAATAAATATTTGATGATTAAAGTTGCTTTTTTCACAGCTATTTCATTTGTTTCTGGACTTGCAATTATAAAGGTTATAAATCTTGTTGACATTAGTCTATTTGAGTCGATCTATATCAATGCTCTACTTTCACTTGCGGCACCATTTAACCTTATATTAATTAATGCTTTTGCAAAAAATAGGGTGGAAGGATTTGCTCTTGTAAAAGGGTCTGGAATACTTATTATGCTTCCTTTGGTTGCATTTTATATCCCTGAACAATTTAATTTAATCGCAGGCATTGTACCTGGCTATTGGCCTGCAATGGCAATTCGTAAAATTGTTGAACCTTCGTTTGGGATTATGCCATACTGGGCATATGCATTAGTCGGTTTAATATATATATTAATCTTAATGAAAGTTTTAGCTGGAAAGTTTAAAAGAAGTATTTCTTAAGTTTTACTGTGAAACTTAAATAGATAAAATTAATAGTGTCTTATATTTAGGAGTTATCTGAAAACAGATAACTTTTTTTATTAATAAACCAACATATTTCAACAAACTATTACAGTAACAATTCATTATTTCTGTTAGCCTGTTTTGTGATAATCCTATGCTATAATAGCTTAGTATCTTGCTCTATTAGAAGCATTGCAAATGCAATAGTAGATGATAAGAAAAAAAGGATGGTAAACAAATTATGGAATTTCCAAAGATTAAGTTCCCAAAGATTAAGTTCCCAAAGTTTAAATTATTAGAGAAAAAGCACCCTATTATTAAGATGTTGATGATATTTGTATCTATATGTATTGTGATAATTGTAATTACATTATCAGTTTTGACTATAAGTGCATACAAAGAGGATTTAAGCATACTATCAGAACCACTACCTAAAGCACTGCTTATTATGGATATGGATGGTGAAGTAGTATCTGAAATATCATCTTCTAAATTTACATCCGTGGAGCTTACTGAGATTCCCGATATATTAGTTGCAGCAATTGTAGCTGTTGAAGATAAACGATTTTATAGTCACTCAGGAGTTGATATTTCTGGAATCGGACGTTCGATTTTTCGAAATATTGGAGCAGGACATATTGTGGGTGGAGGAAGTACAATTACACAGCAATTAGCAAAAAATATATTTCTTTCTTCGGATCAGACATATACACGTAAATTTAAAGAGGCTATAATAGCACTTCGAATAGAGAAAAGATATGATAAAGATGAGATACTAGAATTATATTTAAATCAAATTTATTTTGGAGAAGGTAAGTGGGGTGTGCAAGACGCCGCTATGGTATATTTTGGCAAGAATATACAAGATATAAATATATCTGAAGCCGCACTTTTAGCTGCCTTACCTAAAGCACCAACAAGTTATTCTCCATTTAAAAATATGGAAAAGGCAATAGAAAGACGAAATCTTGTCTTAAATCTTCTTTTTGACCAAGATATTATTTCTAAAGATGAATTAGAAGAATCAGTAAGCGGTGATATCATCTTAGGTATTGGAGAACAGAAGTCCTTGAGTGGTGAGTTTCCAAGTTATGTGGATTATGTAATTGAAGAAGCTATAAATAAATATGGATTTAGTGAGGAAGACATTCTAAAGGGTGGATTAAACATTTACACTCAGATGGATCCAGTAGTTCAAAAATCAATTGAAGCTGCTTACGCTGTGGATGAACTTTTTCCAACAAGCAGTGGAGAAGAAATTATACAAAGTGGATCTGTCGTTATTGATCCAAAAACAGGTGGAGTTCGTGGTTTGGTTGGCTACCGTGGCAAGTATTACTATGGAGGATTTAACAGAGCAACACAGTTAAAAAGACAACCTGGATCTGCAATAAAACCATTAGTTGTTTATGCGCCAGCACTAGAAAGTGGATATAAGCCAAATTCAATGATAGAAGACAAAAAAACAAATTTTGATGGATATACACCAACAAATGTAGATAATATTTATAAGGGAAGTGTTTCTCTTTATGATGCTTTAGTTCACTCTATTAATCTACCAGCAGTATTCTTGTTAAATGAAATTGGCTTAGGAACTGGTATAGAGTTTCTTGAAAAAGCTGGTATAAAATTAAATGAGAATGATCGTAATTTAAGTATTGCACTTGGTGGATTTACAGAGGGTGTTTCACCTTTAGAAATGGCGCAGGCGTTTAGCATATTCCCTAACTTAGGAAGTATGAAAAAAGCTCATGTAATTACAGAGATAACATCATCAGATGGGAAAGTTTTATTAGAAGTAAAAGAAGAAGAAGTTGAAGTAATGAAAGCAGAAAACGCCTATACAATGACTAAAATATTAATGGGTGTTGTAGAAGAAGGTACAGGTAAAAATGCCTTATTAAACAGACCAACGGCAGGGAAAACAGGTACAACTGAATTACCATTAACGGATGAATTTAAAGGGATTTCTGGTGTTAGGGATGCTTGGTTTGTAGGTTATACACCCGAGTTGGTAACAGCTGTATGGGTAGGTTATGATAAAAATAATCCGAATTTTGTAATGCAATCATCTGGTGGAAACCACCCAGCAAAAATCTTTAATGCAATTATGTCTAGTGCGTTAGAAAATGTAAAAATCTCTTCATTTGAAATACCAAAGAACTATAAAGAAGAAGAAAAAGATAAATCTAAAGAAAACAAGAAAAAAGATTCAGATAAAAAAAAGAAAAAAGGTCGCGATAAAAAGTAGGATAGTTTTTAATTAGATAATTATAAATTTGCTTTGATTTTATTATATCTAATATTATGATAGTTATGAAAAAAGCTTTATTAAATATTATAGCTAGGCAATGTTAAAAAATCCTTATTCAATTATAATTGAATAAGGATTTTTTATATGAATAATTTTGAGATAGTTGATCTATTTTATATCAAAAAAAACATTTGCAATTGTCAGAATATTAATGCTATAATAATTATGAAAACGTTTCCGGTAACGTTACCAGAAAATAACTTGCAATAAATTACTTAGATATATACTATTCCATAATTGAAATTAAGGTGGATAAAACATGAAAAAAAATGTAAATATTAAAGATATCGCAAAACTATCAGGTGTTGGAGTTAGCACGGTTTCTCGAGTATTAAATGATCATAAAGATGTAAAGAAAGAAACTAAAGA
>JBARWW010000148.1:0-4216 GCA_049647005.1 Acidaminobacteraceae bacterium
AGCTAATATTGGTGGTATGGCGGAAGTTATTATGTACCCAGCGTCAATTCCAATTAGTGAACTTGGATACTGGGGTATTTGGGATAATTATATTAGATATGTTGGAGCTGGAGCAGTTGCCTTTGGTGGTATTTTCAGTCTGATGAAATCTCTTCCACTTATAGTTATGACTTTTAAAGATGCTATGAAAGACTTTAAAGGAACTAACACAGGTGGAGCTCATCTTAGAACAGACCAAGACTTACCTATGAGTTTTGTATTAATAGGTAGTTTAGTAATTATATTAGTAATGGCTATGTTACCAATAATTCCAGTAGGATTTGGTGGGGCACTTCTAATTGCTATATTTGGATTTTTCTTTGCAACAGTTTCTTCTAGAATTGTTGGACTTGTTGGATCATCTTCAAATCCAGTTTCAGGAATGACTATTGCAACACTTATCATTACTGCAATTGCATTTAAATCTACAGGAAATGATGGTCATGCAGGAATGATTGCAACTCTTACAGTTGGCGCTATTATCTGTATAATTGCAGCTATGGCTGGAGATACATCTCAGGATTTAAAAACTGGATTCCTTTTAGGAGCAACACCTAGAAAACAACAGATCGGTGAGATTATTGGTGCGGTAGCTGCTGCACTTGCCATCGGTGGTGTATTAATTTTATTAAATAATGCATGGGGATTTGGATCAGCAGAATTACCTGCTCCTCAAGCAACGCTTATGAGACTTGTAATTGAGGGTGTTATGGGTGGAAACTTACCATGGTCACTTGTATTTATTGGTGTTGGTATTGGTGTAACTATTGAACTACTTGGTCTTCCAGTATTACCAGTAGCGATTGGATTATATCTACCAATTCACTTATCTACACCTATTATGGTTGGTGGTCTAATTAGAGGATTCTTAAACAAAAGGTTAGATGCTAAGAAGGGCGAAGATAAATCATTAAAGTATAAGATTGATTCTGGTATATTATATGCATCAGGACTTATCGCTGGAGAAGGTTTACTTGGTATTATACTTGCAGTATTTGCAGTTATGAATGTTAACCTAGTTGCTGGAGTTGATTTTGGTGCTATTGGATCAATTGTATTCTTCTCATTACTTGCATTATCGTTAATGAAATATTCAATTTGGGCAAAACCATCTAATCTAAAAGAATAGTATAATAAAGTGGGAGCTTTAAACCCTCCCACTTTTATAAAAGGAGACTAATATGAAAAAAGTAAAAGAAAGCGAAAACTTTTTAGATCTTATTATAAATAGAAATGAAAAGCATAGCTGGATTGAACTTGAAAGTGATATTGTTCAAATCCATATTCACAGAGATACTAGACTAGATAAAGTTGTAAGAAAAATTTTTAGAACACCAGAAGTTATGAAAATTGACTTAGATAAATACGGAAGTTTTATTTGGAAAGAGATAGATGGTAGTAGGGATGTTGCTAGTATCGCGAATAAGTTTAGTGATAATTTTGGCGAGGAAGTAGAGCCATTATATGAAAGATTAATTCACTACGTTAATATATTAAAAAACAATGAATTTATAAGTATTTCATAAAAGGTGTGATTATATGTTGAAAATAATATTTGAAGTTTTACTGTTTGCAGTCTCATTAACATTTTTAATGTCATGGGGATATATAAAAAAACAAAGGCAATCGGAAGAATTATTAAATAATTTATATAAAAAATGTGAAGTTAAAATTTGTAAAGAATTTAAAAAAAACGAAGTTTTAAGCAAAAATGAAATTAAAGAAATTATAAAGGGAACTAAATCATCTTTATTTTGGAGTAAAAAAAAGATTCAAGTTACTGATCCAAAAATATTTATTGATATAATTATTGATGATTTGATAAATCGAAAAATTATTGTAGGTGCTAAAGGAAAAACATATAGATTATATAATTTGTAAGAGACTCTAAATTAGGAGTCTTTTTTTTGTATTAAAGCAAATTCACTTGAGTTAATTGTTTTTATATTGACTTTATAAATATTTGTTATATACTATTCTTGTAAACATAAGTTTAAAATTAAACATAAGTTTAGAAGGTGGGTGAGAAGTTGACGAACAGAGAAAAAGAAATTTATAAGTTAATACTTGAAAATCCATTGATATCTCAGCAAGAAATAGCTGATCTACTTGGAATTCAGAGGTCATCTGTGGCTGTACAAATCTCAAATTTGACGAAAAAAGGAAACTTAAGAGGTAAAGGATATATAGTTGGTCACGAAGATAGCATTGTAGTTATCGGCGGAGCAAACATGGATATACTGGGTTTTCCAACTGATTTATTAAAATTACATGATTCAAACCCCGGTAAAATTAGAATGTCTATGGGTGGAGTTGGTCGTAATATTGCAGACAACTTAGTTCGATTAGGTGCTCCAACAAAGCTACTTACAGCACTTGGTAATGACATATATGGTAAGAAAATATACGATGAATGTAAAAAGATAGGTATGGATTTAGATAATGTTATTATCTTAGATAATGAAGTTACTTCAACATATCTTTCGATTTTAGATGAGACTGGTGATATGAAATTAGCGCTAAGCGATAGTGACATATGTAGAAAGATAAATATTGAGTACATCAATAAAAATTCTAGTCTTATAAAAAATGCATCTTGTATAGTACTGGACACAAATCTTGATAAAGATGTATTAGATTATATTCTAAAGACATTTAAAGAGGTGCCTATATTTGCAGATACAGTTTCGTCGGCAAAGGCTGTTAAATTAAAAGATTTACTTGGAAACTTATATGCTCTTAAGCCAAATAAAATCGAAGCTGAGATTTTAACAGGTATAGAAATTGTAGATGAGACAACACTTGATATGGCTATGGATAAATTCATTGAACTTGGTGTAAATCAGGTATACATATCACTTGGAAAAGATGGTGTCTACTATGGTGATAAAGAGATTAGAAAAACTTTTAAGCCAGAAAAAGTAAAAATGATAAATGCTACTGGAGCAGGTGACGCATTTATGGCCGGTATAGTTTATAGTCATATAAATGAATACAGTATTGATGAAGCTGTAAGATATGGATCAGCTATGGCAAGAATGGCGATCACATCAGCGGAAACCATAAATCCAGATATTACTGCTATTAAAATAGAAAACATAGTTAAGGAGATGAAATAATGTTAAAAGATTATTTAGATATTAGCCCAGAGGTACAAAAAGCTTTAGATGAAGGTAAGCCTGTTGTAGCACTTGAGTCTACAATTATATCTCACGGTATGCCTTACCCACAAAACGTAGAAACTGCTAGAAAAGTTGAAAATATAATTAGACAAGCTGGAGCTGTTCCTGCAACTATCGGAATCATTAAAGGAAGACTTAAAGCTGGTCTTACTGATGAAGAGATTGAGTACATGGGTGATGGATCAAAGATCCTTAAGACTTCAAGAAGAGACATTCCATTTATCATTGCTAATAAATTAGATGGAGCTACTACAGTTGCTTCAACTATGATTATTGCAGAGCTTGCTGGAATCAAAGTATTTGTAACTGGCGGTATTGGTGGGGTTCATAGAGACGGCGAAAGAACAATGGACGTTTCAGCTGATTTACAAGAACTTGCTAATACAAATGTTGCAGTAATCTGTGCTGGAGCAAAATCTATCCTTGATATTAATCTTACTCTTGAGTACTTAGAGACTCATGGTGTTCCGGTTATTGGATATGGATCAGATGAATTCCCTGCATTCTACACAAGAAAGAGTGGATTCAAAGCTGATTACAGAGTTGATTCGCCAGAAGTAGTTGCAAGAGCCCTAAAAGCTAAATGGGACTTAAAGCTTAAAGGTGGCGTAGTAATTGGTAACCCAATTCCAGAAGAGTTTGAGATGGATTATGATACAATTACGAATGCTATCGAAGATGCTCTTAAAGAAGCTAAGGAGCTTGGAATTGCTGGAAAAGCAACTACACCATTTTTACTTGCTAAAGTAAAAGCTTTAACAGGTGGAACTAGCCTTGTGTCAAATATTGAATTAGTTTACAATAATGCAAGAGTGGGAAGTCAGATTGCTATAGAACTTGCTAAGTTATAAAATTTAATTAGACAATAAATTATAGTCATATAATTATGGATAAAAAGGGATGCGTATGCATCCCTTTTTATATGTAAAAATTGTTGATTTAGAATTTGTATAATTTTTTTTACTAAAATAGTGCATATTTAAAGATTTAAAAGG
>JBARWW010000149.1:0-3845 GCA_049647005.1 Acidaminobacteraceae bacterium
GTATACTTAAAAGAACTAAATAAATTTGAGGGATTACATGTATACAATATTTTTAGCAGATGGATTCGAGGAAATTGAAGCAATTTCCGTTATTGATATTATGAGGAGGTCTGATTTAGATATAAAAATTATTTCTATATACGATCGTCTCGAGATTGTTGGTGCACACGATATAATCGTTAAGGCTGATCTTAGCATTCACGAAGTTGAAAGTACTGAAGTTTCTGGTATTATACTTCCTGGTGGAATGCCTGGAACAATTAATCTTGGTAAGTCAAAAGAGCTTTTAGAATTACTAGACGAAGCCTATAGAAGTAAGAAAATGATAGCTGCAATATGTGCAGCACCTACAATCATAAGGGACAATAAACTTTTTCCTGGTTTTAGCCTTACATCATATCCTAGTTATAAAGATGAGTTTCCAAACAATAACTATCATGAGGTAGATGTTGTTCGTGCTGCTAATCTTATAACATCTCGTGGTGCTGGAACTGCAGGAGAGTTCGGATTTGCTATTGTTGATTATATAAATGGTGAGGGTGCAAGTGCTGATCTAAAAGATGCCATGGTATATTAAAATAATTTAATGCTCGATTCGAGTTTCTATTTGAACAAAATATTGTTTTTATATTTCCACATTGGCAAATGACGCTTCGCTAATGACGCTTGCCAAAAACGTTCCAATATAAAATTCAAATTTTGTAGTCAAATAAAAACCTATACCTTGCGTTTCAAATCATTTTAATATGTTTGTTCATGGACCTTAATATATCCAAATTACGATTATTATTAAATATAAAATGTCAAAAACCTAAATCCCACTGATCAAAGATCAAAGGACTTAGGCTTTTTTTATGTTTTAGTATTTATCTTTTAGGTTTTTCGATCTTAATCCCAATGATCGCAGATCTACATCTTTAATGTTCTTAATGTTTTCAAGTGTAATCTATTTAATGATTTGAAGCGCAGGCATTGCGTTTATATGAGTATAAAATGAAGATTTTTTAATTGAAGTTGGCGACTGCCCCACAAAGCGAGTTTCGCCAAGATTTCAATAAAAAAGCAAAATTTTATTCAAATATAAGCATTAGCCAAGAGGCGAATTATTAAATAGTTTTTTAAAATGCTCATTTACTTTTGCCTCATGACCATTAAATGTCGGCCTATAATACTTTTTATTTTTTAACTCATTTGGCAGATACTGCTGGTCTACATAGTTATTGTCATATGCATGTGGATACTTGTAATGCTCTTCTTCTATATTTTCATTTTTTCTAATCATTGATGATGAAGTTGCGTCTCTAAGATAAAATGGAATTTGACCATAATCTCCGTTATTAACGTCTTCAAGTGCTTCATTGACCGCTAGGTAGGCAGCATTAGATTTTGGCGCACATGCAAGATATGTAACAGCCTGAGCAAGTATTATCCTAGCCTCTGGCCATCCTATAAAATCTACAGCTTGTGCTGCGTTATTTGCTATAACAAGTCCCATCGGATCTGCGTTTCCTACATCTTCTGATGCAGATATAACTATTCTTCTAGCTATAAATCTTGGGTTTTCACCACCAACAATCATGCGAGCCATATAATGAAGCGCTGCGTCTGGATCAGATCCTCTAATAGATTTTATAAATGCTGATGCTATATCGTAGTGATTATCTCCTGATTTATCAAACTTAAAGTTTTTAAGCTGAACACATTCTTCTACTATAGCAAGATTTAACATTATCTTCCCATCTATACTCTCTGAACTAAGAACAGCTAGTTCTATTGCATTTAATGCTTTTCTAGCATCTCCACCAGCTGCTCTGCATAAAAATTCCATAGCTTCATCATCTATTGAAACATTAAAAATTCCTAAGCCTTTTATATCATCAATAATCGCTCTATTTATAAGTTTTTTTATGTCATCAGTAGCAAGTTCATTTAGTTTAAAAACTGTCGATCTTGAAATTAGTGCATTATTTACTTCATAATAGGGATTTTCTGTTGTTGCTCCAATTAGCACAACAGTTCCATCTTCAACAAAAGGTAGTAATGCATCTTGCTGACTTTTATTAAATCTATGAATCTCATCTATAAAGAGTATAGTCTTTTTATTATACATATTTTGATTGTCTTTTGCATTTGCTATAACTTCACGTATATCTTTTACTCCGCCAGTAACTGCATTTATAGTGCTAAATTCAGATGAAGATGTTGAAGCTATAACCTTCGCTAAACTTGTTTTACCAGTTCCCGGAGGACCATACAATATTATAGAGCTCAGCTTATCTGCTTTAATAAGTCTTGATAATAATTTACTATCGCCTATTATATGTTCTTGACCTACAAACTCATCTAGAGATATTGGCTTTAAACGCTCTGCAAGAGGAGCTGATTTTTCCCTATTTTGAGTATTTGCGTATTCAAATAAATCCATTTTTTACTCCTTTTAGTCTAAATTATAGACCACTTCTAATCTAATCATACAATGCGTAATTCTCTATATTATAACATTTATTCTGGTCAAATCCATCCTTTCAATTTCTACTTACAAGTATAATATAATCATCTCATATAAAAAAACAAACTTTTTTGCATAAAAAAAGCATATATCAAGTAAATTTAATTACTAGTATATGCTTTAACTTTATCTATAATTATTTCATATATTCTTTTTTGATGTAGTTTGATGTAGATAAACTAAGTAACGCTCCATAATCAACATCAAATCTAATTATGTCTCCTACTTTATACTTAGTTTCTGAATTTGTTATATCTAGTAGTAAATGGTCACTACTTGCTCCAAGTATTTCAATTTTTGAGTCAAGAGGGCTAAGTCCATCTGGATTAACATCTTGTCTTCCAATAGCAACTATAGCTCGCATTATATCACCTTTATCTTCAAATACTGGGTGATTACCAAATGCGTCCATACCAATCTCACCAATTGGACTAGATCCTTTTTTCTTAACTTCTATAACTTCACCTGCAAGTTTAAATGCATCTGTATGCATACCTTCTATAATATTTCCATATGCAGTTTCTCTACCAAGTACCAGTGTTTCACCTATTCTAAGGCTATTAATCTTACTTGGAAGTTCTTTTTTATCAATTAGGTATAAACTACTTGAGTTTCCACCAGATATAATTTCAAGCTTAAGCTTATATTTTTCTTCTATATGATTTGCTATGTCAGCTAACTGACCTAAATTGTTTTTGTCTGGTATAACACCACCATAACATGTTAGGTTTACACCTATACCAGCAAGTTTAACTCCATCAAGTTCTAGTATAGATTCGACAGTAGCATCTACGTCAACTGGTAGTACTCCTTCTCTTAGATCTCCAAGGTCAAGCATAAGTATAACATTATGAACTTTGCCTAATTTTTTTGAAATCTCTGATAGTTTACTAATAGTCGAAATTTCAGAGTTCAAACTATAGTCTGCATACTTAACAACTTTTTCTACTTCTGATTGCATCGGTAGTCTAAGTAATAGCGTTTTAGCATCTAAGTCTTTTGCTTTTTCAAGATTTTCAATTCTTGAATCTGCAAGAAACTCCGCTCCACCTTCTACTATAACTCGTGATATTTCTTCAAAAGCACAAAACGATTTTGTAACGGCCATAAATTTCAGATTGTTTTCTTTAAATTGATTAGATAAAAATTTTGAATTTTCTAATATTTTTTTAAGATCTACTTCAAGTCTTGGATACATATTATCCTCCTTAAATTTCTTCGAATTTTAAACTTTTCTTAAGTAGCTTCATTGCAGCATCTCTATTTTCTATAGATAGTACTCCAAGTGATGCCATTATATAATCATTATCTATTAGTATAAGAGCTTCTTTTGTTG
>JBARWW010000150.1:0-10273 GCA_049647005.1 Acidaminobacteraceae bacterium
CTACCAAATCTACCACTCACACTATCATTACTTAACTCAATCAATCTGTTTGCTGTAACGTCTGATTCTACTTTTTCAAGAGTAACTAAGTCTCTAATATCAAATTTATTGATATATACTTCGGATCCTTCATAACAATATGATGATTGAATTATTTCTTTACGACTATATTTATCAAACATTTTATTTTACCGTCAAATTATAACTTGATAATATCATTTGGCGAGCTTCTGCACCTGTAATCTCACCACTAAGCATTTTCTTATTTGCACTATTTGCAACGCGACTTGGTTTTAGTCCTTCAAAACTTAGTGTCGCACTAACATTTTTCATAACTCGATTAATTTCTTTATTATTTGTTAGCAATTTCAACACCTCCACTTACTTTATCAATATTATATGCTTAGTCATAAATTTACTTCTATACTATATATTTCGGCATTTTGAGTTAAAAACTTTACTCTATACTTTTATTATACCACATAAGTATTATTTTATTTTATGTAAATTAGGTGTTTACAAGAGAATTTGGAGTGTGAAAGAAGTGCAGAGATTATATACATACTTATGTATTATCCAAAAGATGGTTTTTAGTATAATTATTAATTTTTTAATTCTTTTACTTAGACTTAAGTTCGTTATAGAATGTAATTAATATAACTATGATAACCTGCAAACGGAGGTGTGTATGTATAATACTTATGTAGTCACTACCACTATAATCAAGATCATTTAATTATAGCAAATTAACTCTGATTTACTTTCCAGGCTGAATTTTATGTTGATATAATGTACTTACAGAATTTTCATCACAATACAACATATCTTCTACGGTATCAGCGCTAAATCCATGACCAAAATATTTATCAGCTTTATCATCTGGATGATTAGCAGAATTTATTAGTAGTGATTTCGCTACTAATGGGTTACTTCCAGAAAGTCTGCCAATAACTTCAGCTATCTTCCCCGCCGCAACCGGCGAAGCAAAACTTGTTCCAGCAGTATAAGTTATGTTCATACAGTTTGATGATACAACTTGGAAAGGAGAAGAAAGCAAAACTCTATAAAGTGATGCGAGAATATCTCAAGAGGAATAGGGCTGTTTCAAGGTCATTAAAAGAAACCTTTACACGAGTAAATCAAATGATAAAAGGATGGATAAACTATTATCGAATTGGAATGATGAAAACATTTATGAATGAGTTTGGCGGGTGGTTAAGACATAAAATAAGAGTAATAATAATTAAACAATGGAAGAAACCAAAGACGATATACAGAAATTTGTCTTACATTAACAGAAAATATAGAAATGGATTTAATCATGAAAGCATCTTCAAAGTAGCTAACACTAGAAAGGGTTGGTATAAGCAAAGTGGTATGAATGTGGTTAATTTTATCCTTAATCCTAAATTGCTTGAAATAAAAATAAAGGACCGACCAGGTTTGGTCAATCCTTTAGAGTATTATCTAAGAAAAGTTGGAATATAAGTTGTAGAGCCGTATACGAGACCCGTATGTGCGGTTCAATGAGAGGGAGGTAATTCTTAGCAATTACGTCCCTACTCTATTATTATCTAACTAAACCGTTAGCTTTATTATACTTTAATCTATCTTGAGAATTAAGAACTTTTTTTCTAAGTCTAATTGCATCAGGAGTGATTTCTACTAGCTCATCAACTTCGATAAACTCAAGAGCCTCCTCAAGTGTAAAGATTTTTGGAGCAAGTAATTTAACAGCTTCATCTGTACCAGAAGCTCTAACATTAGTCATTTTTTTGTTTTTACAAACATTAACAACCATGTCATCACGTCTACTATTCATTCCAACTACCATACCTTCATAAACATCAATAGCAGGTCCAACAAACATAGTAGCTCTATCACTTAAGTTAAATAGTGCATATGACATAGTAGATCCAGCTTGCTGAGAAAGTAAAACACCATTAGTTCTTCCTGGTATATCACCGAAGAATGGCTGGTAAGAATCAAATGATCTAACCAATGTACCTTCACCACGAGTTTCGTTGATGAATTCACTTCTATAACCAAGTAATCCTCTTGTAGGGATTAAGTACTCAATCTTAGTGTAACCACCTTCAGTACCCATAGACTCCATAAGTCCTTTTCTTTGGTTAAGAGCAGATATAATTGCTCCACTATATTCATCAGGCATAGTTGCGATTGCTCTCTCAACTGGCTCATTTTTATTTCCATCAATTTCTCTAAATAGAACTTCTGGCTTTGAAACAGATAACTCGTATCCTTCACGTCTCATGTTTTCAAGTAAGATAGAAAGGTGTAATTCACCTCTACCTGAAACTCTAAAACCATCATTTCCGTCTAATTCTTCAACTCTAAGTCCAACGTTAACTTCAAGTTCTTTTTCAAGTCTAGCCTTTATATGTCTTGTAGTAACAAATTTTCCACTCTTTCCACAGAAAGGTGAATCATTAACTAAGAAGTTCATAGAAAGAGTAGGCTCTTCAATTTCGATTAGTGGAAGTGGATCCATCTTGTTAACTTCACAAACAGTCTCACCAATTGAAATATCAGGAAGACCAGCAACTATTACAATGTCACCTGAACCAGCTTCATCTACTTCAACTCTTGCAAGTCCTTGAAGTACAAATAGTTTGTTGATTTTACCTTTTTCTATAGAACCATCTCTCTTAGAAATAGCAACTTGTTGTCCTTTTTTAATAACACCTTTTGTAATTCTACCAACACCAAGACGTCCGATATACTCATCGTAAGCAAGTGATGAAGCTTGAAATTGTAGAGGCTCATCATCTAAGTCAGGGAATCTTTCAACGTGATCCATGATTAGGTCAAATAAAGGATCAAGATTAGTACTTTCATCCTCCATATTTCTCTTAGCAATACCTTCTTTAGCAATACCATAAACGATTGGGAACTCTAATTGCTCATCAGTTGCACCTAAGTCAACAAATAAGTCGAAAGTCATATCTACAACTTCCTCAGCTCTCTGGTCGTTTTTATCAATTTTATTTATGAAAAGAATAGGCTTAATTCCTATTTCTAATGCTTTTTGAAGTACAAATCTAGTCTGTGGCATTGGGCCTTCACTTGAATCAACAAGTAAAATTGCAGTATCAACAGTCTTGATTATACGCTCAACTTCAGAAGAGAAGTCCGCATGACCCGGTGTATCCACTATGTTAACTTTTATACCATCGTGTTGGATTGAACAGTTTTTAGAGTAGATAGTGATTCCTCTTTCTCTTTCAAGATCGTTACTATCCATTACACAGTCAACTACAACTTCATTTTCTCTGAAAACTCCACTTTGAGATAATAGTGCATCTACTAGAGTGGATTTTCCTGCATCAACATGGGCCATTACAGCGATGTTTACGATGTCTTTATATGCCATATCTAAAACCATCCTTTTTAAGTAAATAATTTAGCTTAGAATTGCTAAATTAAAAGGAGCTAACCTAAGTTTAAGTTAAGCTCCTTTATTTGATAAGTGATTATTAATTTATATTAAAATCTTATTTTTTATCGTAAGTTCTAGGCTTTCTGCTTCTACCATAATCTCTTTTACCTCTAGAGCTAGAGCCAGAGCCAGAAGTACCTTTATAGCTACCAGTTGGTCCTGAAGATTTTTCAAATACAATGTTTTTTCCATTGTATTGTTTTTGAGTGATAGCATCAACAGCATCTTTTTCCATTTTATCTGGAATTTCAACAAATGAGTACTTGTCAAACATATCAATTGTTCCAACGTTTGCCCAAGGAATATCTGAGTTGCCAGTAACAACTTTAATGATGTCAACAACTTCAGCTTTATGTCTTCTACCAATGTTGATATACATTCTAGACATACCTTTTTTAGGTCCACTACTTTTCTTTTTATGTTCTTTAACATCCATGCTAAGATCATCTTTAGCGTCTTTTTCTTTAAGTTGTAGAGTTGTACTAAGCATTGCAGCAGCTAAACCTTCTATTGTAAGAGTTTCGTCTTTTGCAAGAGCTTCAGTTAAAATTTTCGTATAAGGCGCTAAATCTTGCTTAGTAATGATTTCAGACATTTTCGAAACAAAAGTATCAACTTGCATTACATTAACATCAGCAGCAGAAGGAATTTTTCCAACTGGAATATCAGTTTTGATATATCTTAAAATGTTTCTAAGTCTACTTTGCTCTGAACGACTTACAAATGCATAAGTAGTACCAAGTCTACCAGCTCTACCAGTTCTACCGATTCTATGAACGTAGTACTCTTCGTTTTCTGGTATATCGTAGTTGTAAACTACATCTATATCATTAATATCGATACCTCTAGCAGCAACATCTGTTGCGATTAAGATATTTACAATACCTTTATCAAATTTTCCAAGTACATTAAGTCTAAGTGTTTGTTTCATGTCTCCATGAATCTTATCAACTGAGTAACCAGCTTCTTGAAGCATGTCAGTTAAATTATCAACTTTTCTTTTAGTATTACAAAATACAAGTGAAAGTTTAGCGTTACTTGTATTTAGAAGTCTAGTAAGAGCTTCATATTTATTCTTTTCGCTAATGTTGATGTAAGACTGTGTAATTGTATCAGTTGTAAGAGCAGTTTTCTTTATTTTAATATGAACTGGCTCTGTTTGATATGTTGCAGCAATTCTTTTAATCTGATCTGGCATTGTAGCTGAGAATAAAATCATTTGCTTGTCTTCAGTAATGTTATTAAGAACATTCTCGATATCTTCTCTAAATCCCATGTTAAGCATCTCATCTGCTTCATCAAGACATACAGTGTTGATATGGTTCATTCTTAAAGTTTTTCTATTAATATGGTCAATAGTTCTACCTGGTGTACCAACTATGATTTGAGCACCTTTTTTGATGTCATATATCTGTCTGTTGATTGGCTCACCACCATATACAGTAGCAATTTTGATACTGCTAGTGTGAGCTACTAATTTTTTGAACTCTTGAGCAACTTGAACAGCTAACTCTCTAGTAGGACAAAGTATAATAGCTTGTGGCTTTGGAACTCTTTGATCAATTTTCTCGATGATTGGAATAGCAAATGCAAGAGTCTTTCCAGATCCTGTTTCCGATTGTGCTATTACATCTTTACCATCTAATAAATAAGGTATTGCTTTACTTTGGATCTCAGTTGCTTCTTCGAAACCAAGTCCTAAAATTGCTTTTTGTACAGTGCTCGATAGTGCTAATTCTTCAAATCTCATGTTTTTTTTTCCTTTCCCATATGGACGATATCCTCTTTAATTGAGTAGGCAATATTAAAAAAGCGAATTTGGCCAAAGAAAATTTATATAAAAATCCTTTTCATGGAATGATAAATTCATCATTACTTTACTTTAAATTACTTTTTATTTATTCATAAATCGAAAATTAATACTAAAATTAATTCTAATAAATTTAATATTTAAATGGTCTTCATATTTCGTTATGAAGACGTCTTATAATTTTTAGAAAATAAAATCGCCGTTTTGGCAATCTCAAAGCAGACTGTAGTGATAGTTGCTTTCCAATGTATACATCTAAATTATAAATTATTCACCCTTATAGAATATTGGCTACTGGCTAACTTGTCTATTATATTTCTTTATTACAAAAAGTTCAAGTTAAATTTTAAAAATATTTAAAAAATATATTGACAAGAGCATAAAAAGTATTAAGTAAAATTAAAAATGCAACAATTTAAAAAATAGACATTGTCATAAAAAATAATTTTGATATTATATTAGAGTAGGGTTGAAAATCACTTTAAAGTGATTTGAAAATGTTATTTAATCACATATAAAATGCTTCTTTAATGAAGCAAAAAAATAAAATGTATTTTATTTTATGTAATATGATTCAAATTTGGATGAAAAGTTAAATGCAATTAGATATAAAACAATTAAAGGAGGCTAAATTATGAATGATATAAAAAAAGTGAATTTTGAAACTAAAGATCAGCTCTATAAGTATATGAATATAAAACTTACAGGTCTAATAGGCGATGAGCCTGACTCAATTGCAAACCTAAGCAATGCAAGTGCTCTTTTATGGCTTCTTATAGAAGATATAAACTGGGTTGGCTTTTACCTTATGAAAAATGGAGCTCTTAAACTTGGACCCTTTCAAGGTAAGCCAGCATGTGTGGATATTTCTGTTGGAAAAGGTGTTTGCGGCAAAGCTGTAGAGACAATGGAAGTTCAGCTTGTAGAAAATGTGCATGATTTCCCAGGGCATATAGCTTGTGATTCAAATTCAAACTCAGAAATAGTTCTTCCTATAATTTCAGAGGGAAAAGTTGTTGCAGTTTTAGACATTGATAGTCCGACTATTAATAGGTTTAATGCGGACGACAAAAATGGATTAATAAAAATTGTAAATAATTTAGTAAAAAATATAGAGTGGCATGATATAATGAAATAGATTTATATCAAAAGGTATAAGTTGGATTTTGTAAATTTATTTTTAAGATTTGAGGAGGATAAATATGGATACTGAAAATATTGATTGGGGAAAACTAGGGTTTTCTTATATTAAGACAGATTTACGATACATATCTTACTACAAAGATGGAAAATGGGATGATGGCGAATTAGTTGAAGATAATAAGATTACTATATCTGAAGGATCAACAGCAATTCACTATGGTCAACAATGTTTTGAAGGCTTAAAAGCATATAGAACTAAAGATGGTGGAATCCAATTATTTAGACCTGATATGAACTCTAAGCGTATGAATAGGTCATGCAATAGAGTTATGATGCCAGAAATTCCACAAGATAAGTTTATTGAAGCATGTGAGCGAGTAGTACTTGCTAACGAAAGATTCTTACCTCCTTATGGAACAGGTGCTACTATGTATCTTAGACCATATGTTATAGGAATTGGTGATAACGTTGGTGTAAGACCTGCTGATGAATACTTATTTGGTGTATTCTGTATTCCAGTTGGACCTTACTTCAAAGGTGGACTTACTCCAGTTAACTTTACTACTTCACAATTTGACAGAGCAGCTCCTCACGGAACAGGTGGCGTTAAAGTTGGTGGTAACTATGCTGCAAGTTTACAGCCGCATGAAGAAGCAGCTAAACGAGGATTTGCTGATTGTATATATCTGGATCCTTTCACACATACAAAGATTGAAGAAGTTGGAGCAGCAAATTTCTTTGGTATTACTAAAGACAATAAATTTGTAACGCCAGCGTCACCATCAATTTTACCAAGTATAACAAAGTATTCGCTTATGGAGATTGCAAAAACATACCTTAACTTCGAAGTTGAAGAAAGAGATGTTCTAATTGATAATTTAGATGAATTTGTTGAAGCAGGTGCATGTGGAACTGCTGCGGTAATTACTCCAATAGGTGGAATTGACCATAAAGGTGAACTTCATGTATTCCATTCGGAAACTGAAGTTGGACCAGTAACGAGAAAGATTTATGATACTCTTTGTGGAATCCAAATGGGTGATATAGAAGGTCCAAAGGGCTGGATTCATATAGTTAAAAAATAATTTAAAATTTAAAAGTTTGGTGTGTATGATTATAGTATAAATACTATAATCATACACACTTTTTTTTTCAAAAAAGTAGATAAGCCTTCTAAAAAGACAGCTTGACAGATGTATAGATATGAATTAAAATCAATGAAAATACAAAATTTGAAAAAGAGGAGAATTGTATGCTAGATATAAAAAAAGCAAATATAACTAGAAAACTTAACTTTTACCAATCTTTTAACTTGAGCTATTATTATTATAGCGCAGGTACATTTGCATACAATAAATTAATAGATAAGCTCAAATATGAGAATAATGTAATGATAAATTTTAAGTGATGTATAGGATTATACTTAGATAAAAGATTACAAAAGACTCGTCGAGTCTTTTTTTTTATACAAAAAAGCTTCCTCAAGTAAATTGCTTGTTGATATTTAGTGGAAAAGAGTAGGCATAATTACTTTAAGGGGGATGATGATATGGACTTTACAGACTTTAATATAGATGGATTTAACATTGGTATAGTTGGTGTAGGGTTGATTGGTGGTTCTATATGCAAAGCGCTTACTGAAGATGGATGTGTAAATGTATATGGTATAGATATAGATGAGAATATCCTTGATAAAGCGAAGAGTGATGGTTCTATAATTAAAGGTTTTACTGATGCAAGTGATATCATACCAAAACTTGATATAGTGTTTATGTGTTTATATGAAGAAGGAATATACAAGTTTATTGAAGATCAGAGCAATAACTTTAAAGATGGAGTTATACTTACTGATACTTTCGGATTAAAAAAAGAGCTTACAGAAAACATTAAAAATATACTTCCACATCAAGCTATTTTTATTGGTGGCCATCCTATGGCAGGTAGAGAATCTTTTGGATACGAAATGTCTGATAAAGCTATATTTGATAATACAAACTATATTATAACAACAGAACTTGAAGATGAAGATAATAGCTTAAGTGCATTAATTTCATGTCTAAATAAGCTAGGTGATGTAAATATTATTAAAGCTGATCCACTTGAACATGATAAAATAGTAGCTCTTACTAGTCACTTGCCCCATATTATTGCTACAAGTCTTGTTCGTATATCAAAGAATTTTGACAATGCAAAAGACTTTGTAGGTGGAAGTTTTAAAGACTATTCAAGAATAGCAAATATAAATGAAGTTCTATGGAGTGACTTGCTTTTATCAAATAAAAGTGAAGTGATATCTCAAATAGAGAATTTAGAAAATAATTTGAGAGATATTAAAAAAGCTATTCGTTCGGGTGAAGAAGAAGTTATAAAAAGAATACTTGTAGATGGAAGAGAATCTCTTGAGATGCTTAAAAAGTAAGAAGTTGATATATACAATTATATTGGTACTAAGAATTTAGATTTGAACTATAGGGGGATAAAGATGGGACTTTTAGAACTTAGAAATGAAATAAACGAAATAGATGATGCAATGTTAAAACTATTTATCAAAAGAATGGAAGCTGCAAAGAAAGTTGCTAATTATAAATTAGAAAATAATATAGATATATTAAATATTGATAGAGAAAATGAAGTTATAGAGAGAGCTAAGACATATGTAGAAGGAAGTATGCTTAAAAATGAAGTTGCAAGAATGATGAATCTACTTATGAATAGTTCGCGGGCTCTACAAGCAGAGATAATTGAGTCAGCAGAACTTGAGGCTAAAAATACTACAATTATCGAAGTTAGTAAGCCACAAACTATAAAAAGAAAAGTTGCCTACCAAGGTGTAGATGGATCAAATAGCCATGAAGTTGCTTCTGCGTATTTTAAAAAGGATGATGAATTATTAAAGTATTCATCGTTTAGAGAGGTGTTTGAGTCTGTTGAGTGTGGGGAATCTGACTATGGGATTCTTCCAATAGAAAACTCGTACACTGGTAGTATAAATGAGATTTATGATTATCTAGGTAAGTCTGATATAAAGATTGTAGGAGAATATATAATTGATATAAGACATAATTTAATGGTTAAAAAAGGTGCGAAATTAGATCAAATAAAAAAAGTTTATTCTCACCCTCAAGGATTCTTACAATCAAGGGAATTTTTAAATAAGAACAGTCATATGGAGCAAGTGTCTTATCACAATACTGCAATTAGTGCTAAATATGTTAGCATTTCAGAAGACCAAGATATAGCTGCCATAGCATCAAACAGTGCAGCTAGTATTTATGGACTGGATATAATTAATAGCAATATAAATGATCAGGATGAAAACAAAACAAAATTTATAATTATATCCAAAGAATATAGCGATTCGCAAAACAATAACAAGATAACTCTAATGTTTAATGTTTCGCATAAGGCGGGTGTACTTCATAAAGTACTTAGTCATTTGTCCCATAATGAATTGAATATATCAAAGATAGAATCAAGACCAATAGATGGCAAAGAGTGGGAATATTCTTTCTATATGGATATAGTTGGCAACATTAATTCAAAAAAAATAGAGTATGTACTTAGATTAATTGAAAATGAAGTTATTGACTTCAAACTATTAGGATGTTACAAGGCTTATTAATAGAAAACTGTCTCATCTTATTCCAATGCTTAATATTGACTAAAGTTACAAAAAGGAATCTATTAAATTAAATTGCGAAATAATCTAGATTATGGGTATAAATATATAAATCAAAGGAGGATTAGAATGGAAATTATAAGAAATCAAAGAGAATATTTTGAAATGGGTACAACTAAAAATTACGAATTTAGATTAGAAAATCTAAAGAAACTACGAACTGCAATAAAGAGATATGAGA
>JBARWW010000151.1:0-14099 GCA_049647005.1 Acidaminobacteraceae bacterium
CAAGCGAGGCGGTATAAGAAGCAATAAAGGATATATGTAGAATAGATATTGATGATGATGTAATTTTTTCATTTCAAGATTTAGAATCTATTAGAGATGATGACGTTTATGGTGGTTTTAAAGTAAGTATACAAGCTGACTATGACACGATTATCACTCCAATGCAGATTGATATTACAACTGGGGAATGACAACTCAAATGTCAAAGAGAACGTCATTAAAAAATTAATTACTATTTATATAGAAAAGTTTGAAGTATTTGATAGAATTGCAGCGATTGAAGAAGTGAAAAAATATACTAAGAAAGTGAAAGTTTTATTTGGATTAGTAGCAGAAAATGCTGACATAAAAGATGAGTACTTCCATGCACTTCTGAAATACTTGAAAGAAGATGTTCAAAAGGGTAAAAAGATTATAGTTGATATTAACCCTGAGGTTTTCAATAACAATAGAACTTGGGGGAATGGTTATGCACTTACACAAAAACACTGAAGATTTTAGAAATCTTATTTTATTAACATCGGAAAAGTTAAGTTTAGATCCAACTATAATTGAAAAAGATTATTGGATAACTCATGCTTTATATCATTTATCAAAATCCGAATATAAAGACAAAATTGTTTTTAAAGGTGGAACATCATTGACAAAATGTTATGAAGATTTGCACCGTTTTTCGGAAGATATTGATATTGCCTTGTTAGCAAATGGTATGAACCCATCCAAGATCAGAAAGACACTGTCTAGAGTTGAGAAAGTCATGAATTTGGAGCTGAGTTTGTATATGGTAAGCTTCCTGAGTTTGATATTGTGAAAGAAGTAATTAAAGATTTACAGAGAAAATTGATTAGATGTGATTTGTAGAGTGAAACAGTGAAAAACAATTATTGTGCTCAATATAACTTATTCTGCATTTACAAATATAGCCTTATCAAATTCAAATTAGAATTGAGAATAATAATATAAAAAACAAAGATCGTTATTTAAATTTTGACTGTGCAGTAACTGCATAGTTTATGATTACTTTATAGACAAGAAAGAATTTGTTAGATTATAAAGGAGTGACGGCAATGGAATTTAAATCAAATAAAAGTTATTTTAAGGAATACTCACTAACACTTATAGTAAAGAACGTTATCATGGGATTGATGTTGGCAGCTGATAAAATAATTGGTACCATATTTATTGGAGTAAATGCTTTGGTAGCAACCAATTTAATTGGACCACTTCAAGTGATTATATATGCAATATCAGCACTATTCATGGGTGGGCTTGGTTCGTATGTTGGATTATTGCTAGGTAGGAAAGATGTTGAGAAAGCGAATAGGGCGACTAGTATGACTATGTTAGTTTTGACTGGTCTTATGAGCATTATAACACTGTTGATTGTTATGAATCCTGACAAAATTGCATATTTTGTTGGTGCTAGAGGTGACATTCTAGAAATCACATCTAGTTACTTGTATTATGTTAGTTGGGGATTTATACCGATGGTGCTTGCAGCAGCTATTGATATAGTGATTATGAATGATGGAAGTCCTAAGTTTATTATGAAAGTTAATTTATTTTCGACAGTACTTAACTTGATGCTAAATCTAATATTTGTAGTATTATTAAAATGGGGAATAATTGGGTTAGCGGTAGCAACGACTATCAGTAATTTAATCCACTTAATAATCTCTGTTTATTACTATATATTCAAGTGTAAAACGCTAAAATTTGTAGCTCCAAAATTTGATTTAGAAATACTGATTAGAATTCTGTACAATGGATCAAGCGATTTTATTGGAATGTTTAGTGAAGGATTAAAAAGGTATGTAATAAATATCGCTATTATTAGTTTCTTGACTGTAAAGCATATGGAAGCTTACTCTATGGTATCCATGTTTATAATTATTTTCATATCAAGCGTGTTTTATGGGACGGCACAAGGTATGCAACCAATATTTTCAAATATGATGGGTGCGAAGAAGTTTGATAGATTAAAACCATTACTGAATTACTCTGTCAGGAAAAGTAACATCATTGCACTAGCAATATTTATCATTGCTATCCCATTTATGAAAATCGTTTTCGGCTTTTTCTTAAATGATCCTGAGACAATAAAGATAGGTTTTTACATTTACTTGACTTACGGATTAGCAACATTGTTTGAGAATTTACCTAACGCTGCAATTATGTTCTTTACAGCCATTAATAGACCTTTAGAATCGATAGTGTTTTCAGTGTCAAGAACTGTGTTTTTACTTCCGATTCTCACTTACTTCAGTATTTATGCTTTGGGACAATCAGGTCTAATGATTGGAACTCTTTTGGCTGAAGGTATTATGATTATAGCATCGATTAAATATCTTAAATCACTGGCATTTGAAAAAATGCGCATTGTAGAATAGTCAAAATAAATGGGGGGTCTATGAATAATTCTTTCAAGAAAAATGAAATAGCTAAAGTACTTGGATTAAAAAAATCTACTATCAGGTATTATGAAGAAGTTGGATTAATATCTCCCACAATTGACACGAATGATTATCGAGAGTATAGAATGAAAGAACTGAAATTACTCAGCCAAATTAATTTTTTAAGAGCGATTAATCTTGATATTAGCACTATTAAGCAAGTAATCTATGATGATTCATTTGATTCAAACGAAGTCTTATTGCATAAGAAAAAAGAATTAAATGATTTGATTAGGGAATACAGAACGAATATAAATCAAATTGATGAAATTCTACATTTTCAAAGTTTAAATAGAAGGAGTCAAGATTATCAGATTGTTGAACTAGCCAAAAGATGCCTTTATAAAATTAAGACTAGCAGTAATGACCAAGAAAATTTTTACAAAGAGAACAAAGCGTTTTTTCAAAGCAATTCATTAAGTATTGGAGATTGGTTTATTAAAAAACTTGATATTAAAGGTTTTCTTAATAATGATCTTATTAAATTTGATGAATATATTGAAGTAAGAGAAGGAAAAGGGAGTGATTATATTTTTATTCCCAAAGGTAAATATATTTGTTTTGATCTTAATTTTGATGATGAGCCAATAAAATGGGAGTACTTAATGTGTGAATTCAAAAAAAAAATAGCAGATGAATCTTATATAATAAGGGATAGTGACGTGTTATTTATAAATAAAGATAATTTGAATTTGAATCTTTCTGATAGAAGTAGAACGATATCGGTACAAATACCAATTAAATAGAGGAGTAAATATGAGGGAATTAAATTATACAGAGAGCCATTGTACATTTGAAACTAAACATTTGCTGATAAGGAATATTATTGAGAATAATGTTGATCAAAAACAAAAACTTGCTGGAGATACATTACACCTTCTAACATCGAAAGTAACAGAGTTTTTACCAGATAGTTGGCAAGATATCAAAAGTATTGACGATTCCTTAAAGTGGATTGAAGATAGGCAAAAGGAGAGCACTTTTTTAAATGTTAAACGATTAGTTACTGGTGAGTTAATCGGATTTATATTTATCTACGAACCTGAAAATCAAGAAAAATATTTTGATTTGATGTTTGGTTATCTTCTATCAGAAGCGTGTTGGGGTAAAGGCTATGGCACAGAATTAATCAAAGGCTTAGTCAATTGGAGTAAAAATTTCGGAAATATAAAATCACTATCTGGTGGTGTAGCAACGAAGAATACTGGATCTGTTAGGGTATTAGAAAAATGTGGTTTTATATCTCTTGATCAAGATAGAACTGATGGAGAAACTATGATGTTTAAACAAGAATTTAACACTAATTTTAGTGAAATATAGGCATGGAATTTCCAGTTTATTACTTGAATTAAGTAGGCGGTTCAACGATTTTCACACATATAGATTATGGTGCTAATATTATTTCAACAAACTCTTACAACTTGAAATCTTTATTATTAATGCACATCAAATTTAATTAAGTTGAAATCAACAAAACATATATGAGTTTTGTTGATTTTTTTTATACCTAAAATAAACTTCTAGACAACTTGTCCAGAAGTTTAATATTAATTATCATACTATAGGATAAATATAAATATTCAGCAGACAAATCTCTGTTCTCTTAGGTGCTATAGGAGATATAATATTAATGGCAAGTACTTACCCTAGATTTATATCCATTTCATTCCCAATCATGCTGATTGCCAGAAGTCTTGATGTACTAATTTACAAACAATGGGTACAATAAACCATTTGTCATGCGAACACCAGAACAACAAAAATTACTTCGCAATACTTCTTTATCTCTTGTGATATAAATTTTCTATTGACTATTACTAGCTAGTCTAAAAATATTATAAGTGGTTTTTAGTGAAGTGGACAGTTTTCAATTAAAATAGTGGATATATTTAGAGTACTATATACAATATATTTCTTTCCTATTCATAATGTTACTCATCTACATCTGATTCGCTAAAAAAGTCAAACGGCTTACCCATTCTTAGCTTCAAGGCATATTGATAGATCATAAACGCAAGAGTGTTGTCTTGAACTCCCATACCTGTTGTATCAAATATGGTAATATCCTCATCTGAAATACGGCCTTTGCTATGGCCTAAAAGAATGGCGGACAGTTCGGCTTGTATGTCTGATTCTTGTATCTTTTTTTCTAGGATTGGATTTCTAGTTTCACCACGCTGAAGACACTGAGCTTTTGAATCCACAAAGATTCTAGAACCTGAGAATATCTCTACCTCTTATGGCTTCTTCTGCACTGTTGCAAGTGTGAACTGTCATATCTGACATATTTTCGATATCTTCTTTATATTTATAGAGTTGTTCTTTTTCAGGTGAGTAAACAAAGATGTCTTTAATATCAAGTACTTCTTTTACAGCCAATACCTGCATACGAGCTTGCCCACCAGCACCAATTACACCTATTGATTTTGAGGATTTTTTTGCAAGTAGTGATGCTGAGAGTCCGCCTGCAGCACCAGTACGATACCCGGTTATTAAACTGCCATCCATTAAGCATATTGGATAACCGCTTTTACTATCAAAAATTGAAATTTGAGCAATCATTGTTGGCAGTGAATAATTTTTTGGATTGTTCCAGTATCCGTTAGCAATTTTTACACTAATAGTTTCGTTATCAAGTGAATAACAGGATTTTACATCCATTTCACCATTGTGTTTTTTAACGTCAATGGACATAATGGGTGGCTGTTCAATTCTATTATTATGAAACATTTTGTATGCTTCTTTAACAGATTCAATAGCCAGCTCCATAGAGAGGAGTTGCTTAACATCTTTTTTAGATAATAAAAGTGTATTCATATTAATCACCTACACATAGTTGTTTTCAATCAAATATGCTTCAAATTGATCAAGGCTTTCTTTGAAATTTATATCAGAACTAAATGCCTATGGTATTCTCGATTCTAAAGTTGGTAAAGGAACCTTTGTGGCTAATAATTCATGGTCTTTTCTTGTAGCGGATGATGCGCTAAACTGGCGACAATACATCAATCAATCTTTTTATAAAGCAAACTTACCTACTATACAAGAGATTAACAAATATGAGTTTGATGATTCAATAATTAGATTGAGCACGGGAGAAGTTTCTAAAGATTTGATGCCGCATGATGCTTTTTCTGCGGTATATGAAAAAATGGCTAAGGAGAAAATACCTCTAAATTATTTGGAACCCCTAGGGCTTGAGGAACTAAGAATTGAGTTGTGTAAGAATTTTAAAAAATGGGACATAAACATATCACCTAAAGAGATATTAATCGTTTCAGGATCTTTGCAAGGACTTCAGCTTATTGCACTTGCACTTTTAGGTCGTGAATCAAGAGTGTTTGTTGAGTCGTATTCATACATCAAATCACTTCGTGTATTTGAATTTTCAGGTATACACATGGAAGCAGTGATCACAGATAATAATGGTCCAATACCATGGATGATAGAGTCGAGCACTTTTAAAGAAAATTCATCAATTCTTTATACTATCCCTACATTTCATAATCCTACTGGACGTACTATGAATCAACAAAGAAGGTTAGAGCTTCTTGATTGGTGTAAGAAAAATCGACTTCCAATTATTGAAGATGATGCATATAGAGAGTTGTATTTTGATAAAGAGCCTCCACTGCCTATTAAGTCATTCGATGACTCTGGGAATGTACTATATCTTGGTAGTGTTTCAAAGTCATTGGCACCTGGAATGCGGATTGGGTGGATTGTTGGATCTGAACCCGTAATTGAGAGACTTGGTGACATAAAAATGCAAACAGACTATGGAGCAAGTTCAGTATCGCAATGGATGATGACATATTTGTTAAGTAGTGGGCTATATGAAACACATTTAAAAGAACTTAGAAAATCCTTAAAGTTGAGATGTGATACTGTGTTAAATTGTTTAAAAGAACATTTTTCAGATATTGCTTCATGGAATCAGCCGAGTGGAGGTTTTTATGTTTGGTTGCAGCTAAATAGAGTAATATCAACTGAAAAGCTGTTTAATATTCTACTTTGAACTTCTGTTATAGATTAAATAAGTCAATAACACTAATCATTAGAACAAGGTAGATGATAATTTGACTACTATGAAAATATCAAAACTTTAAACTAGACCCATTTGAAAATGCATTATTCAGAAACATTTTTTATCATAAATTCTTATATTAAGCACCGACTTTTTCCAGTGCTTATGCTTTAAGTTTTTCAGGACATTTTAATAAATGCTTGACAGAACTATTTTATTATATAAATGTTAGTTTACATAGATATAACTTAAAAGATGTATAAACACATTGACATTCGTCGATGTATGTTGTAGTATTAAATCGAAAGATATCGATGTGAAAGAAAGTGGTGAGATATGAATGAGTATAAAATTAACGCTATAGTTTTTAAAGCTTTTTGTGATGAAAATAGATTACGTATTATTGAACAATTGCAAGGTAGTGAAATGTGTGCATGTAACTTATTAGAAGAACTGCCTATCAGTCAATCGACATTATCACATCATATGAAGATATTGATTGAAAGTGAAGTTGTTAAATTTAGAAAAGATGGCAAATGGGTATATTACTCTTTGTCAGACGATGGTGTTAAAAAAGCGAAGGTGCTACTTGATCAAATAACAACAATAGATAAAAATTATTTGACTAATTGTACCTGTGAAGCTTAGGTGGTATAGATTGAGAATAGTTATTAATATTGAGACAAATAAAGTCTTATAAAAAAATAAAAGATGACAAGTAGTCATAAACAATTAAAAAACTATATTATATAATTTAATGGAGGTTAACATGAAAGTTATTAAAATTTACGAACCATCAATGTGTTGTTCAACAGGTGTATGTGGACCAAGTATTGATACAGAATTATTAAGAATTACAGCTTTAATGAATCAGCTCAATAAAAAAGAAAAGCAAATGGAAAGATTCAACCTTTCAGACAACCCAATGGTGTTTGTTCAAGAGCAGTTGATTAACCAGCTGTTAAATGAAAAAGGTACAGAAATATTACCAATTACAGTCGTTGATGGAAAAGTATTAAAAACAGGTGGCTATCCTTCAAATGAAGAAATAGAACAATTTCTATCAATAGAACTTAATGAAAAATTTGTGATCAATAAAAAAAACAGTTGTAGTTGTAATGATGGTTGCTGCTAAGGTGGTGGAATAATGTTTGAATTATTTGATATAGATAAGATCACTATCACTAAGTATTTGTTCTTTACAGGAAAAGGTGGTGTAGGTAAAACATCAACAGCCTGTGCAATAGCAGTAGCTTTGGCGGATAAAGGTAAACGTGTTATGTTGGTCAGCACAGACCCTGCCTCGAATTTGCAAGATGTTTTTAATACAGAACTTAATAATAAAGGCGTCGGCATCAAAGAGGTGCCAAACCTCATAGTAGCTAATTTTGAGCCAGAGGTAGCTGCAAGAGAATATAGAGAAAGTGTTGTAGCACCTTATAGAGGCAAACTTCCAGAGTCAGTTATTAAGAACATGACAGAACAATTATCTGGTTCTTGTACCGTTGAAATTGCTGCCTTTAATGAGTTTACTCATTTTATTACCAATCAGAAAATATCAAATGCATATGATCATATTATTTTTGATACAGCACCTACTGGTCATACATTAAGAATGTTACAACTACCTTCTGCATGGACTGACTTCATTGACAACAATAAAACAGGTGCATCTTGTTTAGGGCAATTATCTGGACTTACAGAAAAGAAAGCAGTGTATAAAAATGCAGTTGACACTTTGGTAGATGGCAATCAAACCACATTAGTTCTTATTTCAAGAGCTGAAGAATCACCAATGTTGGAAGTTGCAAGAGCATCGATGGAGCTTAGAAATATAGGTATTGAAAATCAAATACTCATTATTAATGGTGTATTAGGGGAAATTAATGATACATTGTCGAAATCAATGGCTAATAGCCAACAACAGGCAATGCGTATGCTTCCAAAGGATATAAATAAAATAGACATCTATAAGCTTTTATTAAAACCTTTTAATATTATAGGAATTGAAGCCATTAGGGGATTATTAAATGATTCTAAGTATATGCCATCAGTGACAAAACCTACTATTCTAGATGTCAAAAGTATAGATGATATTGTTGAAGATATATATTTAAATAATAAAAAAGTTATTTTTGCAATGGGAAAAGGTGGCGTCGGTAAAACGACGATGGCAGCAGCTATCGCAATGAAGCTGGCAGCAAAAGGCGAAAAAGTGCATTTAACGACAACTGACCCAGCAGCACATGTTGACTCAGTTGTAGGTGCTTACGAAGGCATTACCATCAGCCATATTGATGAAAAGGCTGAACTTGAAAAATATAAGGAAGATGTCCTTAGTGAAGCAAAACAGACCATGAGTAAAGACGATTTGGATTATATTATGGAAGATCTTCGTTCACCTTGTACACAGGAAATCGCTGTTTTTAGAGCCTTTGCAGAAGTTATTAATCGCTCAGAGGAAGAGATTGTTGTAGTGGATACAGCCCCTACAGGACATACACTTCTGTTACTTGATTCAACTCAGAGCTATCATAAGGAAATTGAAAGATCAAAGGGTTCCATACCTGAATCTGTGATAAAGCTTTTACCGAAGCTTAGGGATAAAAACCATACTGAAGTAATTATACTGACATTGCCAGAAGCGACGCCAGTACATGAAGCAAAACGACTTCAAGAAGATCTTGAGAGAGCAGGACTCCATAATAAGTGGTGGTTGATTAATAATAGTTTGTATCAAGCAGATACAACTAATAGTATATTAATGGCAAAAGGCAATCAGGAAGCAACATGGATTAATAAAATTCATGAGTATGCCTCTGGAAATGTGGGTTTGATTCCATATATTGGTGTTACATTAAAAGGTGATCGCTTATTGTTACTATAAAGTGTTGGATAAATTTATTAGAAAAAGAAGATGATTATGACTTAATCATTCTTTTGGCCTTTACACTAATAGTAGCATTTCTACTTGCTATTGGTAGTGTAAAGATTCCATGGGATACGTTAATCCTTTCTGCGGTATTGTTTGTTGTTATTCCACTTATAATCTTTAGAGAAACAAGAGACCACATTAAATTAAAAATTTAAAATTTGATAACAGTCCAATTAATTGGACTGTTATTTTTTTGACTACAAACATACGAATGGTTGAAAAAAATGGAATCGAAGTGTTGTATAGCAACTAATGCTTTTTAGGTAGTTGCTAAATGCAAATCAATATAAGAAATATTTAAAATATTTTTGATAATAAATGCATTATGAAAAACATTCAATCCAGATGTTTTAACAAATGCAGAATTAGATTTTTGCTCAAGCAGTAAAGCACTCATCAGACTAGCATATAATCTTTACAACGGTTATGAAGATACTTTTACAAGTCCCCATGATTTGTTCAAAACATTGGATTCAAGAAACTATCTAGTTGCAAAAGGTGCCATTGATATGAGGTTTGGAAGGGATATTGAGGAATAAATGAATGACGGCGTTGAGGAAGAGATGAAGAATGAATTCATTTAAGTTTGTTAACTAAGTTCGTTATGGTACAATATGGATAATTAGAATGTTCATGTTTTGGATTAATATTGTTAATAATTCATTGTACTGGAAGTTTTGAATCATTTAAAGTTAGAATTTTAGAGCTAAGGCGATGGTTTGTTTTTTAAGAAAATTTTTTATTTCAATAACCATAAGACCGAATAGAAAAGCTATGCTTTCATGAGGGCAAGCTTCCACATTGTCATACAATGTGCTTGATGGAATTCTCCCATGCCCTATAAATAATTGATGTGAGTTATCAACATTTTTTTAACCGAAATATTCAAGATAACCTGTAAAGGAGTTGACGTATGTACAAAATAGGCGAACTATCACTTTTAGTGAATATGAGTATTGATGCTATTAGATACTACGAAAAAGTTGGACTTATAAAGCCACCAACAAGATTAAATAAGTATAGAATTTACGATGAGGCTTATGTGAAACAACTTGAGTTCATAAAAAAAATTAAAGCCTTAGGCTTCACTCTTGTTGAAATAAAAGAACTTTTTTCGATCATAGATCTTCCTGCTACAGAGTGTCGTACAATCCATGGGTTTATGTCAGAAAAGGCAGAATTTATTGATAAGAAAATAAGGGAACTCCAGTTATTAAAAGAAGCGATTTTGGATATATCAGCTAATTGTCATGAGGAATATGGGATTGTAGAGTGTCCAATTATTGAAGAATTAATTAATAATAGTTGACTCTTGACTTAACACTAGGGTTTATAATGAAATTAGAGAAAGGACGTGAAGTTAATGTTAAATTATAAAGATAAATATGATGTCATCATTATTGGTGGCGGTTCATCAGGATTTGCCGCAGCAATTAAAGCATCTGATCAAAACAAACATGTTCTAGTCATAGAAGAAGGTATTATTGGTGGAACCTGTTTAAATGTTGGTTGTGTACCCACTAAAAGTTTAATCGGTGCAAGTAGAATAATTGAATTAGGACAAAGCAATGCTTATAAAGGAATAAAGATGAAGGCTAATCCTGTTGATATGGATGCTTTAATCACACAAAAGAATGACTTATTAGATGAACTAAGACAGTCAAAATATACAAATATATATGAGAGTGATCCAAATATTGATATCATTCGAGGAACTGCAAGTTTTGTTGGAGAAAAATCGATAGAAGTTGATGAGAAGACATTTCAAGGGGCATATTTCATTATCGCAACAGGTTCTAGAGTTAAGATACCTACCATAAAGGGTATAGAAAGTGTTGACTATATTACAAGTACAGAAGCACTTGATTTACGTGAATTACCTGAGCGTTTACTAGTTATAGGTGCTGGTTGGGTTAGTCTCGAATTTGCAAAAATGTATCAACAATTGGGCTGTCAGGTTGAGATACTTCTTCGTGGTAACAAGTTATTGAAAAGTGAAGAACCAGAGATATCTGAAGCAATTGAACAATATTTAGTTGAAGATGGCATTGTCGTTCATAAAAGCATTAATTTTATTGAAGTTAGTCAAAATGACGGTGTTAAAACAGTGGTATTTACTAAAGAGGGTAATCAATTGAAAGTAGATGGTGACCAACTTCTTATTGCCACTGGACGTATTGCTAATACTGAAGCACTTAATCTACCTATTGCAAATGTCACATTAGATGAGCGCGGATTTGTTAAAGTAAATGAATTTTTACAGACATCAAATTCTAGAATTTATGCCTCTGGTGATGTGATTGGACGTTATATGTTAGTTACTATTGATGCTCATGAGGGATCAATTGCTATGACCAATATTCTTTTTGGTAATAAAATGGTTGTTAATGAAAAGGCAATCCCACATGCAGTGTTTACGACACCTGAAATTGGATCAGTTGGATTAACTGAAGAACAAGCGAGATCACAGGGATTTAATGTTGCTACAAGAATACTAAAGATGGACCAAGTGCCTAAAGCTCTTGCTATACACCAGACTAGAGGACTCATTAAAATGGTGATTGATTCTGATTCACGAGAGATTCTTGGTGTTCATATGATTGGGCACCTTGCAGCAGAAGTGCTACAGGAAGCCACATTGGCTATCAGATTTAGTATGAAGGTTGATGATATTACAAGTGTCATACACATATACCCTACAATGGCTGAGGCCATTAAATTGGTTGGAAAATCATTTTCAAAAGATGTCAGCAAATTAAGTTGCTGCGCAGAATAGGATGTGATTTTGTGAAGGCTAGAATTGAATATAAAATTAATTGAAGAAAGAAGGAATGCAAATATGTCATGTAATTGTTGTGAGTCCTCAAAGAATGAAGAGGTATTAGTTTGTCCGGTTTGCAAACAAATTGGCGACACGGTATCGATAGAAACTGTAAAGAGCCTTGTAAATGACGGTGTGGATATTCTAGATACTAAGTATCATATTTGCAAAGGTGCTAATTGTGATGTTGTATACTTTTCTGAGAACCAAGTTATTGTTGACTTAGAAGTGAAGGTACAAGTTTGGTATAAAGAGAAATCAAAATCTAAAATAATATGTTATTGTTCAAATATATCGACAGATGATATTGATAGTGCGTTTCAGAAAAATAAAGGTTTAACACTCAATGACGTTATAAAAGAGCTAAAAAAAGAAAATGCTAGCGATTGCCTTCATAATAACCCAACAGGGAAATGTTGTCATAAAATTATTAGTCAGTATATTGAAAATATAAATGATATCAGCTAAATCTTTAATCTTATTTATGGGATTATGATTTAAATCATTGTCGGATAAGAAAAAGCTTCAAAAAAACAATAAATTCAAAAAAACTCATAGAATTCATGTTGAAAAAGAGGTTGATAGAGTGTTATAATTTAGAAGCAAATGCTTGGATCTATAGCAGATGCTTTAAAAAAACATTTAAAGTTGAAACGAAGGTTGAAATAAAGTTTATAAATGAAGAAAATTTAAAATGATGCAGATATTTATCTTCCTCATATATCTCGGATTATCGAAAGTAGAGTTAGCGATATAGTCGTATCACATTAAAAAGAGGAGATATTTATGAGATTTTTGCATCAGTTATTTCAAGAAAATCGAAAAACTAAAGTAATTGTATTTATTCTACTGTTCCTCATATCGCTTTTTGGATTTTATAGGCTCAATCAATCAAGAATAACTGAGCTTGAAGATTTGATGGAAAGTATCATACAATCATCTGTCATCTCCAGTGCGGAAGGAATAAGTTTAGGTTATTTCCAATGGGATGATATGTACAATTCCATTATTGTAAAGGATGATTCAATTTTGGAACACTATAAGGATGATCTTACAACTATATTTTCGATTGTTGAAGAAATAGATACCATCGCATTGCCATTTGATGGTTCATCATTTTATAATGTGTCTGTAGAAAATCAAAATATCTATTTGTATATTGGCGTATTCGACAGCGCTGCTGAGCAATATATAGATGATCAGGTAATCCGCATGAAAATCAATCCGGAAAACATAGTGAATCAGGTTTTGACAAGTGATAAGTTGAAATTCAATATAGTAATCCACGATGGTGATGGTGTCGATAACATACAGATTTCTAGCAATGAAAACATTTTGAGCTTCTTCCATTTTGTTAGTGCTTTCTTTATTGGCTATTTTGGCGTGCTATTTTTACATGTCTTCAAAAATTACACCATCAGCTCTCATTATGAAATTGAAGGACTTGCCAACATCGTCATGCTTCTTTCAAAAAAAGATGCCTATACAGCGGAACATTCAAGGGATGTGGCTCAATATGCAGGAATCATCGCCAAATCTATAGGTTGGAACCGAAAACAACAAAAGATACTTGAAAAGTCGGGCTATTTACACGACATTGGCAAGATTGGCATTTCTGAAAGCATTCTCAACAAAACTGGAAAGCTTAAGAAAGAGGAGTTTGAGGAGATTAAAAAACACTCACTCATCGGTTATGAAATCGTATCTCAATTCCCAAATTTGAGCGAGGTGGCAATCATAGTCAAACATCACCATGAGCTTTTAAATGGTTCTGGATACCCAGATGGCCTTAAAGGAGATGAGATTCCATTTTCATCGCAAATTCTTGCTGTTGCCGATGTCTATAGTGCAATGACAACAGAC
>JBARWW010000152.1:0-4697 GCA_049647005.1 Acidaminobacteraceae bacterium
CTTCCAAGTACATTAAATTTTCCTTTTAAACTCTCACTATTAGCATCATAGCCAGCGTGAACAATAGCGCTATTTGCTTTACTAGAGCCAAGCGAAACATCGTTTTCTTTATCGATTATTAGAATACTAAGATTATACTTTGAAAGTTCTCTCGCTATACATGCACCTATAACTCCAGCACCTATAATCACAACATCATACATAATAGCAGGTGAGTTTCTTGTTCCTTGATCAAGCGACAATATATACTTTTTATCCAAACTATATACCTCCCCAATTTACTTACTAAAATTATATCACTTTATTAACAAAAAAAATCACCACAGGAAGATTTTATCCTGTAGTGATTTTATTTTCGATTAATTTATCTTACACAAACCATTTTTTAGTGTTATTTGCAATTTTTACTAGAGTCAACATAACTGGAACCTCCACGAGTACTCCAACTACAGTTACAAGTGTTGCCCCAGACTGAAGACCAAATAGCGAAATTGCTACTGCAACTGCTAATTCAAAGAAATTACTAGCTCCAATCATAGCTGCTGGCGCCGCAATATCATGACTTAGCTTCCACTTTTTTGCCCATAAATAAGCTATAAAGAATATAAAGAATGTCTGAATTATAAGTGGAATTGAAATTAGAAGTATGTGAAGCGGATTAGCAAGTATAGTATCTCCTTGGAATGAGAAGATAATAACTAATGTTAAAAGAAGGCCAATGATTGTTGTGTTATCAAATTTCTTAATAAATACCTCTTCAAAATACTCTAAGCCTCTATTTTTAATAATGAATTTTCTTGATAAATACCCACCAAGTAATGGGACTACAACAAATAGTCCAACTGATAAAAATAAAGTATTATAAGGAACCATAACATCACTTACTCCAAGTAAGAATGCAACTATTGGTGTAAATGCAAATAGTAATATTATATCATTTACAGCTACTTGAACTACTGTATAAGCTGAGTCGCCTTTAGTAAGATGACTCCATACAAATACCATTGCTGTACATGGCGCAGCTCCAAGCAAAACGGCTCCTGCTAAGTATTCACTAGCAAGATTCGTCGAAATTACACCTGCAAATATTATCTTAAAGAATAAATACGATATCAAAAACATAGTAAAAGGTTTGATCAACCAGTTCGTAACACATGTAATAGTAAGACCCCGCGGCTTTTTAGACGCCTCAACAATACTTGAAAAATCTATTTTGAGCATCATAGGATATATCATAAGCCATATTAAGATAGCTACTGGAACTGATACTTTATAATATTCAAACTTACTTAACGTCTCTGGAATAATTGGTAGTAACTGACCAATCATAATACCTATAACTATACAAAGTGCAACCCATACTGTGAGATACCTTCCGAATATACCCATTTCCTCTTTTGCATCAACATTACTACACATTATTTCCCCTCCATATAAATTAAATCTAATATTGCAAGTTTATTTTCTGAAATTGAATTACAGTCAAAATTATTTTCTTTATAATTTTTATAAACATCATCATCATGTTTAAAATTAGCCTTTCCAACTAATTCTGACTCTATATAAGATAGTAAATTAACACCTGATTCTTTAAACTCATCACTTATCTGATAATAAACCCATTGTTGTTCTTTAAAGGAACTTATCAAGCCCGCAGATTTCAACTTTGAAAGATGTCTAGAAACATTTGATTGACTCATATCTAACATAGTTTCAAGCTCACAAACACAAAGACTACTCTTTATTAGTAAATTTATCATTCTTAATCGATTTTCATCACCTAATGCTTTAAATACATTAACCATAAATACCTCCATCAGATTTATATTACACGAACACATATGAGTATATTCAATTCCACTCATATATTAGCACATCATTGAATATATTACAAGGAAATCTATACTAAATTTATTATTATAAAAAAAAAGCCAGTAGATGAACTAACATCTACCGCCTAGATATTCTAAATTTTGTTTCAACTATCCTATCACTTTTTTAATTTTTTCTAAGTGATGTCTATCATGGCCTATAAAGTCCTCTAAATATTCATTTAGAACAAATCCATTAAATGATTTAGAAAAGTCTTCTTCTGGGATAGTTTCTAGATGAACAAGCAATTCTCTCCTATAGTACATAGTATAATTTAAAATTCTGTGATTTGTACTTTTGCTACCATATGATCTTGACTTGGCATTATATAATTCAAAATCAATCTCTCCTATTGTAGGGAACTGACCACGACAAATTCTTTCTACACCGTTCTTAAAGTATCTCTCATCCCATCTCATAATATGAGCAAAGGCTTCTTTAACAGTCCATTCGCCTTTAGCAAGTGGCAATTCCCACTTATAAAGTTCCATTTTCTCAATTGATGCTATGTAATCATATAACTCTCTAAATTCTTTAAGTAACGTTTGCTTATTTTTCATATTGTGCTTCCCCCTTATAGTATATAATTATTCAACTTTTCAACCTAGTACTTTATTTACCCAATTTATAAAAAGTAACACAAAATGTATTTTTTAAAATTATATATACATTTTCTAGTCTTTTTAAGTTTTTTTGTTTAAGTTTTTTTTAAGTTTAATGTATATTTTCCACAAAGAAGTCTTGGCATTTATAACCATTTATATCATTGTATTCTTTATTTGTAAGTGTTTTTCGTCGATATAGTAAAAAATATATGCATATATCAATAAATATCATTATTAGAGGTTTCAATAGCACCTATTTTGTGGCATTATATAATTTATAGGGTATATTCTGTAGCATATGCTCATTATACGAATGAACCATTTTACGAGAACAATTGGAGGTATTTATGAAAGCAACTGGAATAGTAAGAAAAGTTGATGATCTTGGAAGGGTTGTAATTCCAAAAGAATTAAGAACAACTTTTGGTATAGGTATTAAAGATGCACTTGAAATTTTCACTGAAGATGACACTATAATATTAAGAAAATATGAGCCATTCTGCAACATTTGTGGAGACTCTAACGGACTTAGAACTTACATGTCAAAAAACCTTTGCAGCAACTGTATTAATGAAATAAAAGCCTTATAATTTAAGGCATGTATTGAAAAGAGACTTTATTAGCTATTTATCGACATTTTTTGTTGTCCTTGTATAGTTAATACAGTCTCTTTATTTTTCAATTAATTATTTTTGTATGTTCATTCTTTCAAAACCAATCACTGCTGCTCCAATCGCACCGACGTACTGTGACATTGGATGTGTAACTACTTCAAGCTTAAGTTTATTCTCAAGCACGCTTTTAATTATATCAGATTTCGCAAGCCCACCACTAAAAAAAACTTTCCCTTGAAGTGGAAGACGCTTTGAAAATATCGAAGTTCTCTCACATATAGAATCTATAAGGCCCATAGCTATAGAATTACCACTCACATCTTCTGAAAGCAGACTTATAACTTCACTCTCAGCGAAAACTGTACACATACTACTTATCTTCGTAGGAGTCACATCTCTTATATATTCATCTATATCATCGATATCATGCTGGAGAATCCTCATTATAACCTCAATAAATCGCCCTGTACCAGCCGCACACTTGTCATTCATAAGAAAGTCCACTATGTTTTTATCTTTATCTAGAAGTATCACCTTGCTGTCCTGACCACCTATGTCTATAACAGCACTTATTTCTTTAGATAAGTAACTAGCACCCCTGCCATGACATGTTATCTCGGTTACTTTCTTATCCGATTCTTTAAGAAGATTACGCCCATAACCTGTAGTGACAACATAAGCACCTTCGTGTACATTTAATCTACTATATGCCTTATTGATTGCACTTCTTGGATTTGCACCCGTTAATAGCATTATTTCATCAACTATATGATTACCATCAAAGAGCACACCTTTTAACTACCAATAGAATAAACTTATACTTTTTTACCAGTCATTTGCATTTTCTATAATCAATATTTTTTATTGAATTTCCTTTTGAAGCTTTTTTGTAAGTGATTTAAGGACTATCTCATAAGATATATCGATAAACTTTCGTATTTCATCATCGGGGACATCACTCTCAAACAGGACTGTATTCCAATGTTTCTTGTTCATGTGATAGCCTGGAAACACACCCTCATATTGTGCTCTTAGAACAAGCGAAAGCTCTGGATCACATTTTAAGTTTAACCCAACTTCACCACTTCTCTCATAAACTAACCCAAACATCTTGTTTGTTATTTTATTACCTACTTTGAAAACCAAAGTAGTTGCATCAAAGGGATATGTTTCCATAGCTCCTTTTTTCGACATACAATACTTAATTGCTTCTTCTACATTCATATTTTTCCCCCTAATTTTCATATTCCTTATTATTTCTTTAATTACATTATAATATATAAAATGCTACAAAGCATATTCAAGCTATTATTTTTTTTACATATCAATCTACACTTCTCATTTAAAATCAGTAAAATTTTCTATCTATTTAATTTGACATCTGATTTATTTAAGAGTAATATAATTATAGGTAATACATTACCTATAATTATATTGAGGAGATTATTATGAAAAGTATTCAGGAATTAGATAGTATTAGAGATCAACAGTTCATATTTGGAAGTTTATTTACAGTGTCAAACAAATTACAAACACTACTAGATAGAAATTTAAAAGAGTTTGATATGACTGCAAAACAACTTTACCTAGCTATTGCTATTGCAAA
>JBARWW010000153.1:0-19388 GCA_049647005.1 Acidaminobacteraceae bacterium
ATTTTTACCTTTACAGTATTTTCTTCTATAAAATTAACCTTGTAATCTTCTTTATTATATTTACTAAAGTATCTATCAAACTCTTCATTTTTAACTTCAACATTAATTTTTCCATCTTTAACTTTAAATCCAAGATCATATTCATCTGCTCTGTTAGTTCCCATACTTACACAGAAACACGAATCAAAGGAACTATTACACTCAAGAAGGAAGATCTTAACCTTATTTCTTCTTCTATTATAATAATAATCTGCTATATTACCATTTTCTAGATACATAGTATCTAGTCTATCCATAGCATTAATATCGCAAGCTCTTAGTATGAGGATAACTTCTTTTTCATCTAGTTTTGGTACATTTTCCTCTTCATCATTAAACCTAAAAAGAACTTCGCGAGTCGGGAATACCGCCTCTTTTGGTGACATATATGATTTCTCATCAACTACTAGGTCACTAATATTTCCAATTTCACCATAGCCAACATAATCCTGATCTGAAAATCTTGCTTTACCATTAAAATTTATTGGTCCAATTACTTTGTAAGACTCGCTAAGACGTAGTATAACTTCGTCAAAGTTTTCACTATCTAAAACATAAGCCATATATAGACCCTCCTCTTTACACTAGTTTATATAGATTTCGGGAAAATTACTGTAACTATAGTTACTACTTTATATAAGTTACTTTTTTATTATTACCCGAACTTTTTAGTTTTATCTATATACCTCATATTAATTTACTCTTAAATATAAAGTTAAATCATATAACTTAGAGCAAATTCGTATATAATATTTAGGTAATAGTTCGTTGCAATCTTTAATAAATTAAGATCTTTAAAAGAAGGTCACTATATTCTTTCTTGTTTTAAATAAATTTTACTGGAGGTACAAATGAAAAAGAAAAAAAGTCTTGGATTTTACCTTGTTATAGCTTTTTTATCATTCCTTATCTTAAGCATAACTTTTATCGGTGTATCCCTTAATTCATTCATTAAATTTACTAATACTAAAACTGAAGTAGTTAAAATAATAGATGAAGAACCTTTAAATACTCAAGATTCTACACAAGTTGGTCAAGCATCCTTTGATCCTTTTGATGGTAAGCGCGACTTATATAACATCGATGTCACTCACATATATAAAAGTAGAGATGACTTTTATAGCGATGTAGAGTTACTTAAAAACGTCATTTCGCCTAAATTTGAGATGTTTGAAAGTACACTCAATACAAAGGAAAATGTTAAAATAGCCTTTGACTTATATGACAAAGGCTATTTTATAACAGAAAAAGTTTATTGGTACGCACAATATCAAGTATCTTTGGATGCATCTGATGAGGAGATACAAAACCTAGTTGATGTATCTGATAATGTTATACAAACATTTACAGATTCAACATCATATATTTGGCCTGAGCTTTCTATGCTTGATGAATCTACTCTTAAAGATATATTAAACTACACAGGTATATCAAAATCAGAATATGAAAGAACATTATGGCAAATTATAGAGATGAAAAATCATATACTATCACCAGAGACTGAAGAAGCACTTGCTATGCTTTCTACATTTAACTCTAGCCCTAAAAATATATGGGACAAAATAACTGTACTTGATCCAATTTTTAACGTTTATAGAATGGATGATGGTACTCTTATAGACTTTAGAAACGAGGAAGATATCACAAAATATCAAAACGACCCTGAGATTTCTCCACATTTATTTGAGTATTATACAAGGATGGATAGGCAAAATGAGAATGCACTTGCTGAAATACTAATGAGCGAGGTTCAAAAGAATATTGCCTACAGTAAAATCAAAAAATATGATGATTTTTTAGATTATGGACTTAGCTACGATGAAGTTCCATCTGAACTCTACTTAAACCTACTTAAAAAAGTTGAAAGTAATCTTGCTACACTTCATAGGTATCAGGAGCTTGAAAATAAAATGTATGACGATAACTTACTTCCAATAATATCAAATGAGTTTTCAATGGATAAATCACGCGAAATATTATCTGAGTCTTACAAGGTATTTGGCGATGATTATATCAATAAATTTAATTTTGCTCTTGATAATAACTGGTTTGATTTAATATCAAGAGAATTTAAAGAACAAGGAGCTTATACATCAGGTATGAAATTAGTTCATCCTTATATAATTATGACATATAATGGAACTCTTGCAGACCTTTCAACACTTACTCATGAATACGGGCATATGGCTAACTATAAATATTCACAAGACGCTGTAATTGGAAGTTCATGGACTCCAAACGCATTTACTGCTGAAGTTCCATCTACTTTTAATGAAGCTATTTTATCTGATTATCTTCGTGCAGCAGCGAATACAACTGATGAAAAACTTGCCTACCTAAATAGTGAACTTAGCCTTATAAATAACACATTTTTCTATCAAGCTATGCTTGCTAGTTTCCAATACAAAATCTATGAAGAAGTAGATGAAGGTAATATTTTATCAGCCGATGAACTAAATAAGTTATTTGGTGACTTATATATTAAGTACTACGGTGAGCACGCCGATGGCTCCCTATTTGAAGGAACTAATAGTTACTGGTCACAAATCTCACACTTTTACAGTGGCTTTTATGTTTATAAGTACTCAACTAGTCTTGCTATCGCATATAGTATCAAAGAAAAAATTAATGCAAATGAGATAAGTATGGATGACTACTTGAAGTTTTTAGAACATGGAGCTATAATTTCACCAAGTGATTCACTTAAAACTTTAAATATTGATCTAAAAAGTGACAAATGGATGGATGATTTCTTTAAATACTACGAAACATTGGTTAATGAGTACGATGAACTCCTAAAATTAAAGGAAGCAGAGTAAAATTCTAAGCAAATAAAAAAGTGTTAGACTTTTTTAGCTAAAGCTAAATTCATGGTCTAACACTTTTCATTATTTTACTTAATTTTAACCTTTTAATTATAAGTTTCCCCTGAGCAGATACAATTTTTCCCTTCTGATTTTGCCTTATATAAAGCCTTATCAGCATATTCAATTATTACTTTCGTATTTATATCCTTATCTGGAATAAGACTTACAACACCCATACTAACAGTTGTTGAAACAGATTCCATCTCATACTCACTTCTAACCCTAACTTGGCTCATAGATTCTTTAATTACATTAGCAATCTTTATAGCACCACCAATATCTGTATCATACAGTACTATAGCAAATTCATCTCCACCATATCTAGTCGCAAAATCTGTTCTTCTATGTAGAACCTCTACTATAGCCCAACTCATGTCCTTTAAGAAGTAGTCTCCTGCAACGTGACCATAATTATCGTTGATACCCTTAAATCCATCTATATCAATCATCATAAGTGCAATATTAATATTACTTCGAGTTGCTAGACTTAGCTGTTCTTCGAGTATAATATCAAAATACCTTCTATTATATAAACCAGTTAAGGAGTCTATTGTTGATAGGCTCTCCAATTTCATATTGGCATCATTTAATTTATTATTTATTACTGCAAGTTCAGAGTTTTTTTTACTAATAAGCTGAGCTTCTCTAATTTTTATAATCATCTTTACAAAAATAATGAATAATATCACATATATTACATATGCCATATTATGCTTATACCAAGGACTTCGAATTTTAATATTTACACTTACCTCATCTGATTTTATATTTTCACTTGTCTCAGTTACTACTTTAAGTACATAATCTCCCGCTTCTAGTAATGAGTAAGATATATAGTCTCTTGTACCATTATTTATCCATTTATCGTCAAAGCCTTCAAGTTTATAAAAAAAATTAATTTTCTCAGGCGAGTCATAATCAAGTGCAACAACTTTAAATCCTATATGAGATTCCTGCGGTCCAAATTCAAGACTTTCATCATTAAAGAATAATTTGTTTTCATCTATAGATTTTTGAAATAGTGTTACATCAGTAATATAAACACTTGGCGGTTTTATATTCACATTCTCAAATTTACTAGGTATTGATGTAACTCCGTGCATTGAACCAAATAACATATTGCCTAAGTGATCTTTTGCATATCCTGCATTAAACTCCCATCCACCAATTCCATCATCTGGTGTGAGTACAAATATAGCTTCATTCTCAGGGTTTATAATAGATATACCATTTTGTGTTGAAAGCCATATTCGACCATCGTCACCCTCTATTATACCCATTACTATGTTATTTGATAGACCTTCTGCTTCTGTGTAATTCTTAAAATTATCTCTTTCATAGTCGTAAAGTGCCACACCACCACCAACTGTTCCAACCCACATTCTATCTTTAGAATCTTCAAACAGGACTCTTATTGTATTGCTTGCAATCTGAGTATAATCACCACTATGACTTAGATAAGTTCTAAAGTTTTCCTCTCCTGATCTTAGAACATTTAACCCCTTATTAGTAGCAACCCAGATCCAACCTTTTGTGTCTCTATGGATATCATAAATTAAGTTGTCGGATATAGTATTGTTTGTATCATCATTTTTATATTGCTTTATTATCCCCTCTTCAAAATCATATAGATATAAGCCATTTCTATATGTACCTATCCATATCCTATTATCAATATCTTTTTCTAGAGCATATATCAAAGTACCTTCCGGTAAAATATCCATCCTAGAAAACATCTCTGTCTTCATATCAAATATCGACATACCATTGCCAGTTCCCATAAGTAATTTTTTCTTATCCAATTCAATAATTTCAGTAATTTGATTATCTTGAATTGAACTAATATCATCTGGGTCATTGATAAATTTTTTTAATTCCTTATTTTGCGGATTATAATAGTTTAATCCATTATTATATATTGCGTACCACATACCATAATCACTGTCTTCAAATATTTTTATTATTTTACCCTGACTAAGGCTACTTTCATCTTCTGGATCATGTGCAAGTTTCACATAGTTTCTTTTTCTAGGATTTACCTTACATATACCACCACCATTTGTACCAATCCAAAGTATGCCCGTGTCATCTTGAAGCAATGAGTATACAACTGGATGAACAAGAGCATTTTCTCTACCATCACCTTTAAAATGTTCTTCTTTGCCATTTGGGTATATAGCAAATAATCCTCCACCCCAAGTTCCAACCCATTTAGTTCCATCATCAGTCTGTATAAGTGAGTAAACTCTATTATCTTCAAAATTCTTTTCTGTTTTATTAGTCATATCTATATCTATTTCGACCAATCCACCATCCCAAAGACCCATGCTGATTCGTCCTATTTTAAATTCTCCAAGTACCATTACATATGGCGATGGAAGTTCAAGATTAAAATTTTTTATACTATCTGAGTCTTTATCATAGTACATAAGACCAGCGTGACTGCCTATAAGCATGCGACCACTTGAATCCATTAGTAAATCACGAACCACCTTATCTTCAATTTCATAAATTTCAATTTCTCCCGTAACTGGGTCAATTCTATTTAGTCCTTCCATAGTTCCAGCCCATACAAAGCCTTCGTCATCTTTTAGTATTGCTATTACAACTGAATTCGAAAGACCATTTTCATCTACTGTATAATTTATAAACCTATTTTCAGCTATTAGATATCTCGAAATACCCTGATAAGTACCAATCCAAATCTCATGATTTTCTTCATCATAATACATAGTTTGAATCAGATTATGTACCAGTCCATTAGAATCAAATGGGTCATTTCTAACGATTTTCATTTCACGACCGTCATATGAATTAAGTCCTCCTTGAGTTCCAAACCATATAAAACCATATTTATCTTGTATAATTGACGATACAGATAGGTTTGATAGTCCTGAATTTCTATCTAACAATTCAAATGACAGTGTTGTACCTTCTTCTAAAAATGAATCTTCAAAACTTATATATGAGCCTGATAATGCAAGCATAGACATTAGAACAATGCCAATAATTAATTTAATCTTTATATATCTATAAAATTTCAATTTAATAGCCCTCCCTACAAGAACTTTTTCTTTTTTAATATGGTATTCTAATACCCAAATAGCCCTTATTATCTAGAATATACCCTATATTAAATAGATTTAACTTTATACTCTTCTATTATTAGAAATTGATCCCTTTTAAAGTAAAAAAGTATATATACTCATATATATTCTTTTTTACAAAAGCGAACGCTTGTTATTAAATTTTGTCAAATATTGAAAGACTATATTGAAACTAGCGCTAAACTATAATAGAATGAGTTAGCAAGATTAAATATTATGATGATACAGAAAGGTGATAAAAAATGGCTATTAAAATATATACTGATTCATGTTGCGATTTACCATACACGTTTATTGAAGATCATTGTGAACACTTAAGAGTCATCGGAATTCCAGTACAATTAAATGGAAAAGAATACATCGATGATTTGGGCAAGACTTTAAGCCATAATGACTTTTATGGTTTTTTACGAGAGCAAATTATGCCTCAAACTGCTCAAATAAACGCTTATATGTTTGAGCACGAATTTGAAAAGGATTTAGAGAATGGCCATGATATTATTTATCTTGGATTTTCATCTGGACTTAGTGGAACTTATAATAGTTCTAGAATAGCTAGAGAATCTTTACTTGAGCGGTTTCCCGATAGATCTATAGAAGTAATTGATACACTTAGTGCATCAGTTGGGCTAGCAGCTATTATATTTGAAGTACTTAGCTTTGTAAAAGAAGGAAAAGATCTTAACTACATAGTAAACTGGACTGATTCAAATAAAACTAAACTTAATCATTGGTTTGGAGTTGATAGTTTAGATTTCCTTAAAAATGGTGGTAGAATTTCTAATGCGGCAGCATTTGTTGGCAATGTACTGAGCTTAAAACCTACTTTAGTTATTGATAGAGAAGGAAAACTTAAGCCACACACCAATGTTCGCGGACGTAAAAAATCAATAGCTTTCCTTGCTTCTAAAGTTAAGGAGCATATGGATAATCCTGAGTCTTCGGTAGTTGTAATTGGACATGGAAACAATCTAGTCGACGCTTTAAAACTTAAGGCTGCAATCGAAGAGACACTTCTTGTAAAAGAAATATATCTTACTGAATTATCAATGACTATTGCTTCTCACGTTGGTCCTGATATGCTTGGAGTTGGATTTATTGGAAGCGAAAGAGATAGCTAATTTAAAACTTAATTCCACTTAGCAAATAGCAATTTCATAAAAACAAAATACATGTTTTATTTAATAACAAAAACGCCCATCACTTTTACATGATAGGCGTTTTTGTATGGTCTAAGTAATATTATTATAACTTAATCCTCTATTCTTTATTTAATTTTTGCAACTACTCTAGAACTTATATCAAGAATATAAGCTTCAACTATAAAGTAATCAATATCATAAGTCTCAAGCATCTTTGCATTTTCTATCATGTGAGATGGTGAATCTATATACATATTTCCTCCTAGGAAAAGTTATTAAAATAGTACTATATTTTGTTCGAACTTTTTATAATGACCATCAAACTTCTCAGTTTCACCTGTCTTAGTATCTATAACAACTACTTTTTCTTTATAATAGTCATCACCACTCTTTGAATACCAAGTGATAATATTATCATTATTTAGACCAACAAAATGTCCTAGCCCTTTATCATATTCGTAGTCAACACTTGAATTGAATAATCCTTTTACAGAAATAGTTTCTTCTTTTTCTAAAACCTCTATAATAGATTTATCCTTTTTATTGTGTATAAGTCGACCTAAGTGATCGTGGTGATTTATTGTACTCACAAGTGTTGATTCATCTGCTTCTATATCATAAGAATATATACTCTCAAGTTTACTTTCAAAATCTTTTACAGTATACATTATTTCTTTTTTACTTTGACCTAGGTATCTACACCATCCATCAAGAGTTCTTGATTCAATTTCAATAAATTCAATATCTCTAACAGACTTTTTTATATCTTTTAATAATCTAGCTTTCGATATAATATTTATACTTTCAATAATGCGATTGTTCATTACTGTGTTAATCATATCTCTATTGTAGAGATCTTCTCTCTCCCACTCATCCAAATACGACTCTTCAAACAGAACAAACTCTTCGCCGCCTTTTATAAATGTAGTTAAGTGACGTCTTATACCATTTACAATCCTTAAATCTGATATAAATGTTTTACTAAGATCTCGTATATCAACTAACTCCGCAAATTTATAATAGTCAATTGCATCTTTGTAGCGATCATACTCCTGACTCTGACTTTCATTTGTTTCTGTAAACAATATAAAATGGTCTCCATCAATATAGGTTGGTGACCTGTATATATTACCTTTGTAACTTATCTCTTTTTCAGATACCTCTTCATCAAAATTAAAAAGATCTAAGCTTCTAATCATAATGGTTCCATAAAGTTCTGTATTTATATGTATCATCTTATCACCAAAGATCTTTACATAATTTTCATGAACTTTTCCAGGTGTTATCTCATACTTGTAAATCAAATTGTTTTCTTTACTCATATTGTCAAATGAGTACACACCAAACATAACACCATTAAAATCTGCAATTTCTTGACCGTATATTATTACATCATCCAAAATATCATAAATTTTAAAGCCGTTATTTGAAGCCTTTCTTAAGTCAAATAGTTTCATATTTTTTATCCTCCAAAGCATATATATAAATGTCTTAATCTTACCCACTTAAATAATCTAATAATCTAATAGATAAAATTTAGTTTTGTTATAGTATATAATTATATTCTGATTTATTACCATATATAAACAAGTTCTACACAAGTACTGAAATACCTCTATTTATAAGTATTTATATATGTATTTTTTTTGTAACAATATCATTTCGTTTATAACATATTACTAAAAAACAAACCCCTTATCAGAATATATATAAACTGATAAGGGGTCTATTTCGCTTTAAGGAGTTAAGCCTAGCTTGAAATGTTAAATTTCAATTTATGATTTAAGCAGTCCAAATCTGCTCATCATTCATAAGAACAACATCTTCACGTATAAGTCCAATACGTGAAATATTGATTAAATGTTTGTATGTGAAGTTCTCTGAGATAGAGTTATTACCCCAGCTTCCACATCCAAGTGTTGTAGTTGGTGAAAATCCATTAAAGAAGCTTCCACCAGCAGTTGTAGCAGATGGAGCATTAACAACAAGTCTTGAAACTGATAGCACTTCACCTACTCTTTTAATATTAGTAAGTGAGTTAGAATGTACAGCAGCACTATGTCCATTACCTTCCATTTCCAAGTTGTCATTTGCTTTTCTTATGCCTTCTTCAAAATCGTTATATTTAAGCATTGTTAGTACTGGGCACATCTTTTCTTTACATAATATTTCATCTACTCCATGTTTATCACTTTCAAGTAAAATTACAGTTGTTCCCTCTGGTATATTAACACCCGCCATCTGGGCAATTTTAAGAGTTGATTGACCAACAACACCTTTATTCATATGTTTACCATCAAAAATAGTTTCTGTAATTTTTCTAACGTCCTCTTTATCAGATACAAGATATGCTCCGTGGCTCTCAAATGCTTTAATAACATTTGTGTAGTCATCTTTATGCGATATTACAGTTTGCTCTCCCGAACAAATAATTCCATTATCAAATATTCTTCCATCTATAATTTTCTTTGCAGATTCACTAAAATCAATGTTACGGTCAACTATTACTTGTACATTTCCAGCTCCAACTCCAAACGCAGGTTTTCCGCTTGAATAAGCAGCTTTAACCATTGCCATACCACCAGTTGCAACTATTACATCCACTTGTTTCATAAGTTCATTTGTTCTTTCTATCGAAGGTTCACATATAATCTGAATAATATTCTTTGGAGCTCCTAATTTTTCAATTCTCTCATTTATTAGTCTTACTGTTTCAGTACTACAGCCTTTTGCTCTAGGATGAGGTGCTATAATTATAGCGTTTCTACCTTTAAGTGCAAACATAGCATTACACATTGGAGTAACAATTGGGTTAGTTGTTGGAGTAACAGCTCCAACAACACCTATTGGCTTTGCTATCTCAACTATATTCGTGATTGGATCTCTTAAAATTTCTCCTACAGATTTCTTACCACGTAGATCATTCCAAATTACTTTTGCTTTTCCTTTATTTTTTGCTACTTTATGTTCATATACACCCATTCTTGTTTCATCTATAGCCATTCTAGCTAAACTCTCAGCGTTATCATATACTACTTTACCTATTTCTCTAACAATTCTATCCACTTGATTTTGATCAAAACTTTCAAATTCCTTTTGAGCTACTCTAGCTTTTTCAATTAGTGAATTTACCATATTTGATTCCTCCAGTAAAATTTGTTTTACTACATCTCACTTATATTGAATTTAATGTAAGACACAGGTTGAATTTGGCCGCATTTTAACAGGGTTGATGATTAAATACTTTCATCAACCCTATTTTTTTATATTTAACATAACTATAAGGTTTTATCTAAATTTATTTTGTTAATATAACCTTGAATAAATTCCCTTTATATCTTCTTTAGAAAAAGCTACATAATTATTAGCAAGAAGTCTCTGCTGACCTAGTAAAACACTTTCTGTAAATATACTTTTTTCTTCTTCTTTCATACCATATGTTCTAAGCAGGTTCTTAGAAATTAATTTTCCAAGCACTTCTTCTACTTTTTCATAAATATTTTCATTAGATGTATTTAAAAGTCTAGCAAATATTTCATTTACTTCTTTGATTGCTCCGTTTGGTTCTTTTTCATTATAAAGTTTAAAAACTTCAGTAAAGAACTGATAATTGGCTTCACCATGCGCTACATGATACATTCCACCTAGTGGATACGATAGAGCATGAACTGCTCCTACACCAGTATTACCAAAGGCTATGCCTGCGTAATTACTAGCACGCATCATATCTTCTAATCTCTCAAATCTATAATCTTCACCTTTTTCTATGATGTTTAGGTATATGTCGAAGATGGTCTCTATAGCTTTAACACTAAATAATTTAGTGTATTCATTTGATTTTGGTGATACAAATGATTCAATTGCATGAATTAATGCATCAATCGAACTATATATATAGAATTTATAGGGAAGTCCTTTTAAAAATTCTGGAATAAGAACTGCATGATCTGGTATTAGCTGATCTATAGCAAGTCCCATCTTTGTGTTCTTAGACTTAATCTCTGCTATTGTTATATTAGTAACTTCGCTACCAGTTCCACATGTAGTTGGTATAGCGACTAACTGTTTTTCCTTAATAAGATCTATCTTCTTCTCAAACGCATCAACTACATCTTCTAAGTCTTTTAGAACTAAAAGCTTAGCTATGTCGAGTACCGTTCCACCGCCAATTGCAATAATTCTATTAAATTCAAATTTATTTGCATCATATAGTATTGCATTCATCATCTCATCAGATGGCTCGCCAATTCCATAATTCTCTTGAAGTATTACATTAGCCGCTAAATTATGTGGCTTCATAAATGGCTCATATAAAAAACCATTTGTTAGTATTAAGTCTTTCTCTGTGATGTCGAACTCTTTAACAAATTTGCTAAAAGTATCAAACTTGTGAATCTTTGTTGCAATTTTTATAAGTTCCATAATAAGCACCTCATTAACTCTATTTTATGTATTAAATCTTCGATTATATTCTTCTTCTAGTGACATTCTAAAGTCAGGATGTGCAATATCTATGAGATTTCTTGCTCTTTGTCTTAGGGTTTTACCCTTTAGATTTGCAACTCCATATTCTGTCACTATATAATGTACATCATTTCTAGAAGTGGTTATAGCACTACCCTTATCTATAAATGGAACTATTCTTGATAGCTTTCCACGGCTTGCAGTTGAAGGTATAGCTATAATCGACTTACCACCCTTTGCCATACTTGCACCTCTGACATAGTCAACTTGACCACCAACACCGCTAAACTGTGTAAGTCCTATACTTTCCGATGAAACTTGACCCATTAAATCAACCTGTAAACAAGAATTGATAGAAACAATATTATCATTTTTCATAATAGTAACTGGGTGATTTACATAGTCTACCGGATAAAGCTCAACGTCCATATTACCATCCACATAGTCATACAGTGCCTTTGATCCCATTAAAAAAGTGGAGATCATCTTTCCTTTATGTAGACTTTTCCTTGAGTTATTTATAACGCCTAAATTTATAAGCTCAAGTATGCCATCAGAGAACATTTCTGTGTGAATACCAAGATCTTTCTTATCTTTTAAAAACAATAGAACTGCATCTGGTATAGCACCAATTCCAAGCTGCAATGTTGCACCATCATCTATAAGAGAGGCGCAATGCTCACCTATTAATTTTTCAGTATCACCTATTTTAGCAAGTGGCAATTCAAACAGTGGATTATCAGTTTTCACCATATAATCTACATCATCTACATGTATAAAGTTATCCCCCATTACCCTCGGCATATTTGGGTTTACTTCTGCTATTACTAAGTTTGCACACTCCGTAGCAGCTTTGGTATAGTCATTAGATACCCCATAACTCATCATGCCATTTTCGTCTGGTGGGCTAAGTTGTATTAGAGCTACGTCAACTGCCAGATAACCTTCTTTAAATAATGATGGTACTTCATTAAAAAAACAAGGAGTATAATCGCCTTGCTTATTTTGAAGGGCTTTTCTTGAATTAGCACCTACAAATAATGCATTGTGTCTAAAATGTCCATCCATTTCTGCGTCCATATATGCGCCACTACCAAGCGATAGCATATGGACTATCTCAACATTTTCATAATTATCTTTGTTTTTAATCATCTCTATCACAACATCTACAGGTGTTGCAGCTGCGTGACCAAAGACTACTCTAGTATTTGATTTTATTAAGTTTGCAGCTTCTTTTGCACTGATATACTTACTCTCCAAAGTAACCACTCCTATATAATTTCATTACTTAGCAAGTAGTTTTTTAGCCAAGCTAAGCATATCTTCTGATATAGCATCAACTAAAACTACTTTTTTAATTTCTGAAACCTTTGCACTTATTCTCATTGATACTATGTCATTTATAGTCATCTGCGCGCCAGGACATCCACGACAGGCACCTAAAAATCTTACTTTAGCAACTCCATCTTCTATAGAAATTAGTTTTATATCTCCGTCATGATCATGGAGCATTGGTCTAATATCTAGTCTTATTACGTCCTCAACTCTTCTGAATAAATCAGTCATAATTATAGCTCCATTCTTTGAAATTTTAGTATAATATATTACACCGTTTTTTTGCCTGCTAGATCAACTTTTGATACATTTAAACTTTCATTAACTTTAGCAATTTTTTTAGCAAATTCTTTTTTTCCTTGAATATTTCCCTGTCTTGCTATCATAACTCTTTGAGCTTGTGGCGAACCTGCACCATGCATAGATTCTGTTCTATAACCAACAGCAGCCGTTCCAAGAGTAAGGTTTTCAACAAGTCTAAGTACTCTCATTCTATTCTCAGTAGCTACGCCATTTTGACCTTTAAAGTACTTTTTAATTATAGGTCCAAGCGTCTCATGTCTAAGATCTTTTGCGGATGGCATAGTCACCATGAGCCCACCAGCAATATCCTCAGCAAGCCTAGCAATTTCATAAGGCATTCTTGTTACATTCTGCTTACAAATGTTGGCAAGCAGTAAATCTATTTGATAGTTTCCAGCCTCAGTTTTAACACCCTCAGTTGAGCATGCAATACCACAGCAGTAAAGTGTTTCGTTTAAGTGAGTCATTTCAATTAATTTATCTTTTATATGTGATGCCTTCTCAACTCCATTGTACTCAGCTGAGAGTGCAGCTGCGCCAATTAAAACGTCACCAACACCAACTTTACATCCGCCATATGACTGTCTATGGTATCCTGCAAAACGCTCAACTAACATGCCAGCAAAGTCATGCTCTCCACATAAAAAGATTCTATCGTTTGGTACAAATACATCATCAAATACTACAAGAACTTCATGACCACCATATTCACTATTACCTAAATCAATCTCTGCTTCTTCTTCCATTTTTCTAGTATCACATGATTGTCTACCATAGATCATAATGATTCCATCAGCGTCACTTGGAATTGAAAATGATACTGCGTAGTCTTTATCTTTTTCTCTCATAGCAATCGTAGGCATTATAAGATGTTCATGTGAATTAACAGCTCCAGTTTGGTGAGCTTTTGCTCCTCTAACCACAATACCATCTTCACGTCTTTCCACTATTCTAAGGAACATATCTGGATCTTCTTGCTCAGAAGGTGATAGTGAGCGGTCACCCTTTGGATCTGTCATAGCCCCATCAACTACTAGATCATTGTCTTGAACAAACTTCATATACTTAAGGAAGTTTTCATGGTAGTTTGTATTATGCTTTTTATCTACCTCAAAAGTAGTACTATATACAGCATTAAATGCATCCATTCCAACACATCTCTGGAAACATGCTGCTGTCTTTTGTCCAAGCAATCTCTGCATTTTAACTTTATTTTTTAAATCTTCAGTACTAGTGTGTATATGACAAAATCTATTTACAAGTTCACCTGTAATTTCTGACTTTGCAGTCATTAGATTCTTATATTCATCTTGATGTGCTAACTCATAAGTCATCGCTACAGAATTAAGCGATGGTCTAATCATTGGATGATCAACTGGATTTTCAACTAACTCGCCCATTAAGTAAACCTTTAAGTCTAACTTTCTCAAACTCTCAATATATTCTTCTCTTGTCATAAGTGCCATACTATCACTCCCAATTCTATAAATTTATAATCAGTGTTTATCAACGTTTCTAACTATCTATATTATAAGCAATGCATGTGCCAACTTTCACGAAAATTTTATGAAAGTTTTCTTTTTTTACATGCAAGTAGCATTTTAAGTCCTTTCAAAGACTTTAGCTAGTTATATTTTTAACGATTATTTTTTGTTTGATTAATTTTAACATTAAAAAAACCACAATAGTCGTTGCGTTTTTGCAACTAATTATTGTGGTTTCATTTTTCGAATACTCCAAACAACTCACACGTGAGCTTAACAAGTTTTCGTTGCTTTTTTGCAACGCGTTGCATATATACAACATATCTATCAACTTTGTGATTGTTTTATCAATTTTCTTTCATATTTTTGTCTTTTACGCACAAATGTTGATGCATCTATACCCAGATGGCGAGCAGCCTCGCGTACATTACCAAATTCATCATACGCTTCTTCTATCATTCTATACTCAAGTTTAGCTACAGCATCTTTAAGTAAAAAACTCTTATCATACTCTTCGAGACTTTCTTTAATTAGAGGTATATCATCAGCCTCTATGCGTTCCTCACTCACCATTACATACACGCGCTCTATAAGATTTTTAAGTTCACGTATATTGCCTGGCCATTTATAATTATACAAAACTTCATACGCATTTTTTGAAAGGCATTTTTTATTACCATACCTTTCATAGAGACTATATAAAAACTCATTTGTTAGCGGTATTATATCTTCTTTTCTATCTCGTAGCGGTGGTATCTGGATTGGGATTATACTTAATCTATAGTATAGGTCCATTCTAAATTCACCTTTTTCTGCAAGAAGCTTAAGATTTTTGTTAGTTGCAGCAATAATTCTTACATCTATTTTTATAGTTTCTACTCCACCAACTCTCTGTATCTCTTGTTCTTGAAGTATACGAAGTAATTTGGCTTGCATGTTATAAGGAAGCTCTCCAATCTCATCTAGAAGCAGAGTTCCCCCGTTTGCTTCTTCAAATATACCAATTTTACCACCTTGATTTGCTCCTGTGAAAGCACCTTTTTCATATCCAAATAACTCCGATTCTATAAGACTACTTGGAATTGCACCACAGTTTACTTTTATAAGCTTTTTTTTACTTCTACTACTATTTTTATGTATATACTCTGTTATAACTTCTTTACCAACACCTGTTTCACCAGTTATAAGAACTGTAGTTTCATGGCTAGCGACCCTCTTTACACTACTTAATAAATCATTCATGCCCTTGTTCCTACTTATAACCTTATCTTCTATTTTTGACCCTAGTTGTGACTTTAGTCTTCTGAGTTCATTGTTATATTTATCTACTTTTTCTTTTTTCTTTTGAACTTCTTCTTTCAAAAGAATAAGCTCAGTTATATCACGAACATTAGTTACAACCATTTCAATTTCACCACTATCATCAAAGATCGGAGTACCCGTTACGAGTAGTATTTTCCCACTTTTTAGAGTTTGCTCGATAGTAACAACTTCTTTTTTCTCAAGAACTATAGTCGAACACGCCTTTGATATAATGCCCTTTTCAACTAGATAAGTTACATTTTTACCAAGAAACTCTTCTATTTTGAGCCCCGTGATACGCTCATATGCCTTATTCACTCTAATTGTAATTGCATTTCCATCAGTTATATAGATGCCATCATATGAAGAATCAATTACTGTATCAAGCTTTCTAGTAAGCTTCTTTACGTTTTTAAGTTCCTTTAACATATCTATGTATGATTTACATTTTTCTTTCCCACATATAAATGTGGTATTTTCTTTTGACATAGCCATCTAATCACCTTAAGCGCATTTTATAAATGCAGTTTATTTTTGTATAAAAACTAAATCATAAAATCATTATATATTTTATCCACCCCTTAAGTTTAACACTTAAAAATAGAGTTTCAATAATGTAACTTGATAAAAGTTAAATTTATCATAGAATGTAGTAGTAAGATAGTTATAGCTACACTTAGGAGGCTAATTATGAAAGTGCAAGTTTACAAAGTTAATTCTTTTACTAAAACGAAAGACGGTGGTAATCCGGCTGGAGTTGTTCTCAGTAGCGATCAGCTTAATGATAATCAAATGAAACAGATAGCAAAGGAAGTTGGTTTTTCAGAAACCGCTTTTGTTAGAAAATCTGACAAAGCTGATTTTGAACTTAAGTTTTTTACACCAACTAAGGAAGTTGATTTGTGTGGACACGCTACTATAGCAGCCTTTTCAATACTTATGATCAATAATATTATAAAGTCAGGAACATATACACAAGAAACTAAAGCTGGAATTTTAAAAGTTGAAGTAAAAGAAGACAGGCAGATACTAATGGATCAAAATATACCTAAGTTCTACGACATAATACATAAAAATGAGATTGCTGATAGCCTTGGTGTAGAAATCGAAGCCTTTGAAGAGTCTTTACCTATAGAAGTAGTTTCTACAGGACTTAAAGATATCTTTATAGCAGTTAAAACTAAACATGACCTTTATAATCTTGAACCTAATATGGCGCTTATATCAGAAATAAGTAAAAAGTATGATTCTACTGGTTATCATGTATTTACTCTAGACGTAGAAGATGGCTACGATGCCGAGTGTAGAAACTTCGCTCCTTTATATGGCATAGATGAAGAATCAGCAACTGGAACATCAAATGGAGCATTATCATGTTATATGCATAAATACGATTTATTAGATAAAAATAGTAATCCCAATTTATCTATTAAACAGGGTTACTTTATGAAGCAAAACTCTATTATAAATTCGAATTTAACTATAAACAACGGTCTTATTAAATCGGTTCGAGTTGGTGGATACGCGGTCATTACAGGTATCATGGATATTGAATTGTAATAAATAGCAGTTACTTTGATAGTCATTATGAAATAATTTTTGTGAGATAAGTCTAAAACTTACTATAAATTTAATATATATAAAAACTAGGGATTTGTTTCACATGAAACAAATCCCTAGTTTTTATTGCCTTTATAAATGATTTAAAAAGAGAAATTTTAAAATCAAGTTTTGGGGTAAGTTCCTTTTTATATCCTATTTGCCAAACGCTGGAACAACTCCACCGCCATAGTTTTCTAAAATGTAATCATTCACTTTATCTGATTGCAGTGCGGCTAATATCTTTAGATAAGTTTCATTATCTTTATCTTCAGTTCTTGCAACTAAGATATTTGCATATGGTGACTCTGCTCCTTCAAGTAAAAGCGCATCTTCTGTAGGTACAAGACCTGCTTCAAGTGCGTAGTTACCATTAATTACGGCAATGCCAACGTCTGAGAGTACTCTTGGAAGCTGAGCTGCTTCAAGTGCTTTAAACTTTAAGTTTTTAGGGTTTTCTACTATATCTCTTTCTGTTGCTTCAAGGCCAGCGTCAGCTGATAATTTAATCAATCCATTTTCTTCAAGTAATATAAGTGCACGACCACCATTTACTGGATCACTTGGGATTGCAACTAAGCTTCCTTCCTCTAATTTTTCAATGTCATCAAACTTTTCAGAGTAAACTCCAAGTGGCTCAACATGAACAGTTCCAATTGATGTAAGATCAAGTCCACGCTCATTTGCAAAACTAACTAAGTAGGGTGCATGTTGGAAAAAGTTAAGATCAAGTTCGCCGTCATTAAGTGCTAAGTTAGGCTTTACGTAGTCTGTGAATTCTATAATTTCAATCTCAATTCCATCTGATGCTAGGTCTTCTTTTACTAGTTCAAGTAACTGTGAATGTGGTACTGGTGTAGCTCCTATTTTGATTACTGTACTCTCCTCAGCTTTTGCGCACCCTATAAGTGATAGAGCTAATACTAGTGTTACTGCGATTAATATAATTTTTTTCATTTTTACATCTCCCTTATCGTGTTTTCAATATATTATTTGCCAATTTATTTCCACTTTCTTGTATTATCTGAACTAGTGCAACTATGATAAGCACTGAGTAAAGAAGTACATCTGTCTGGAATCTATGTAGACCAAATCTAATAGCTAAGTCTCCAAGACCTCCACCACCAATTGCTCCAGCCATAGCTGAGTAGCCAATTAACGATACAATCATAAGCGTAAGTCCAAGGATAAGCCCCGGAAGTGCTTCTGGTAATAATACTTTAAGTACAATTTCTTTATTTGAAGCGCCCATTGCTTTAACGGCCTCGATAACACCACGATCAACTTCCTTAAGAGCACTTTCAACTATTCTTCCAGCCATTGGCGCCGCACCAATTGAAAGAGGTACGATAGTTGCTGTAGTTCCAATAGTAGTCCCAACTATTATTCTCGATAGTGGGAAAAGCAAAATCATAAGTATGATAAAAGGTATTGATCTTGATAAATTTACAATAGCGCTAAGTACTTTATATATCCTTGGTTTTGGGTTTAAACCCTCTGAGTCAAATACTACTAGTGAAATTCCTATTATGAGTCCAATTGTAATAGAGAAAAAACCTGATAAAAATACCATGTAAAGCGTCTCTAGTGTTGGTGTTAATAGTAAATCTAAAATTTCCATATTTCCTCCTAGGCGCTAATCTTAATGTGCTTTAAAAACTCTCTCGACTCTTTTTCTTTTGGATTATTTATAAGTCCATTTAGTGTATTGACCTCTATAACTCTTCCACCCTCCATGATTGCCAC
>JBARWW010000154.1:0-4365 GCA_049647005.1 Acidaminobacteraceae bacterium
TATAAGACGCTTAAGAAGTATAAAGATGGAAACTATAACATTATCTTAAAAGCCATAGATAAAAGCTACACAGGAAATTTTACAGAAAAAAAGAAAGAATTTACTATAAACACACCTATAAATTTAAGTGCAAGAGTTCCAATAGAAATAGTATCTGGAAGTGATTATATAATTGAAAGTTACGCCTCGGAGTATACAGATGAAGTTAATTTGAAAGTATATGATAGTTCAGATAAATTAGTACTTACTAGTGGAATGACATATGAGGGTATAAGTTCAAAAGGCAGAAAGAAATTCACAAAAAATTTATCCAGCACATTATTTGATCTAGAAGGATCGGTTAGATTTGAGTTTATAGGGATAGTTCAAAGTGAACCAGAAAAACGCGAAGAACTTACAAAAGACTCAAAATACATTGACCTATCCTTTAGCCATGTAAGACTTTATGGAGACTGGAGTAAGTGGGATGGTGGAGTAGATCTAAGAGGAAATACACTTAAAAATAATCCGAGAAGATTCCTATCTTTTGAACGTATATTTGTAGAAGCGACAACGATAGGCAATCCTGATATCTTGTATTTGGATTTAAGCGAAGAACTAAAAGCCATGAAATTTACAGATGATAAAGGCAATGTATATGCCTACGTAGACTTTGTAAAATACCAAGTAAAGTTCCCACTTGAATTTACAAAAATAAGTGATAACTACTGGCAAGTAGACTATATACTCCCTCTTGCAAGCAGCACAATCTCATTTGAAGACAAGCGCCTAAGAGAAGCCTATAGCTTAAGTGTGATAGCAAAAAAAGGAACATCGAAAGTAACATATACAATAGACAAAAATTCACCAGAAGGCGGCATAGAAATAACCGGAAACGTCTATGATCACTTCTATATACAGAAAAAATAAAGCCCCAAAAACAAATCAGCAAGCACTTGAACATTAATCAGTTGAACTTGCCCCATCACCTGAACCACAATGTTTCAGCCCCGCTGAAACGAGTAAAAACCCTAACTCATATATTAATCACTTGACCTTGTCCCATCACCTGAACCACAATGTTTCAGCCTCGCTGAAACGAGTAAAAACCATGCGAGTTACCTTCACGCACTTCACCACAAAGATATTCAATGATTTGAAGCGCAGGCATGGCGTTTATTTGAGTATAAAATGCAGAATTTATATTGGTTTTGGCGACTGTTCGAGCAAAGCGAGTTTCGCCAAAAAATCAATATAAATACAAAATTTTATTCAAATAATAGCCCAAGCCAAGCAGCAAATTATTGAATATCTATTTCTTAAGACCTCCAAGACTAGTATTATCAAGTATATTACTAACGTTAGAATGCACTATCTTACTAATTCTTTTTTTTTTCCTTATCCCTATATCAATCAGATCTTTTAAAAGCACAGTAAATGACTTACCAGTTGCTTCCCAAAGATAAAAGGCAAGCGAACCTGGGATTGTATTAAACTCATTGATGTATATATTTCCACTTGTTCCTTCAATCATAAGATCTATTCTAACTACACCGCTACAATCAAGAACTTTAAATGCATCTCTAGCCATTTTTTCTATTGTATTTCTTTGCTTATCTGAAAGCTTTGCTGGTATCTCACGCTTTGCAGACGACATACCCTCTGATTTAGATCCACTTGAATTATACTTATCATCATATGATAAAAAGTCGCTCGATAGTATAGGTTCTTCACATACTGAAAGCTCAACAAACTCGCAGTCACCAAGTACTGATATATTTATCTCACGCATATCTTTAACTAACTTTTCTATAAGTATACGGTTAGTAAATTGTCTTACAAAGTTAACTCCACCTTCAAGCTCAGACATGTCTTTTACTACAGTAACACCAACACTTGAACCAGTGTCAGCAGGCTTTACTATCATTGGGAAAGAAAGCGTACTTTCTGCAAGTTTCATCTTTTCTTTGTAGTTGTTTAACCAATCATCTGTAGTGAACCATATACCATCTACAACTGGAACTCCACTAGACTGAAGTATTAATTTAGAAGTGATTTTATCCATTGTTGTAGACGCTGCTAGTACGTTGCAGCCTACATATGGTATCTGAAGGTGTTCAAGCATTCCTTGAAGTGAACCATCTTCACCATATGTTCCATGAACTATTGGAAAACCCATATCAACTCTATCAAGTAGTCCTGTGCCCACGCTTTTAAGTGGCGACATAGACATATAAGTTTTCGAATTTTCTCTTATAAAGTTTATCTTTTGACAATTATTTATAAGAGAAGGTATGTTTTTATAATTGTTTATATCAAATAGATGCTCGCCAGTGTACCAATCGCCAGTTTTGTCGATGTATACAGGCAGAACCTTAAGATTTGTATCTTCGCGAAGTACAGTCATAGCCTGAACTGCAGTTATTATAGAAACCTCATGTTCAACAGATCTACTCCCAAAGAATACAGCAAGATTTATCATATATTTCACTCCTACTCGTTAAATGTGTCTGGTAAGTCGTTTTCTATTAGTAGTACATCGCCTTTTACTATGATGCTATTAATTTTATCAAAGCCATCATGTAAACTCTGTGCAATATAGATTTGATTACTTGGATAATTCTTATCTGCTAATCCATCTTGTATAGGCTGTGTTTGTTTTTTACCAACCAAAATTACGTAGTCACACGCATCTGCTATATAGTGACCAAGTTTTCTGTTGAGTTCATATTCTTTATCACCAAGCTCAATCATACCTGGAGTTAGGATAATCTTCTTTCCACCATCCATATTTTTAAGGACTTCAAGTGCCGACTTTGATCCAACTGGATTAGAGTTAAATGCATCATCGATGATAGTGTAGCCAAGTGATGACTCGCGAAGTGAGAGTCTATGTTTTAGTGGCTCAATATCATAAAGTAGCATGTTTAGATGATCGGGGTTGATACCAAGCTCAAGAGCTATGGATATACAAGAAAGCAGATTATCTATGTTGTGTTTTCCAAGTAGCTTAGTTTTTAAATCATATGATTTATCAGGACTATTACTTGTTTTTTCATTTGATTTTGTGTCACCATTTATATGTAGGGTAAATGATGTACCCTTTGATGTATTTTTAATATCCGAGTATGTATACTTTCCCTTTGTTTTATCATTAGAAGAGTAGTCTATATAATTTTTATCATTCTCTCGCTCTAGGCTGATTATGTTTTCATCGCTAAGATTAACAAAACATGTGCCACCTTTTTTTGTATATTTAAATAATTCGCCTTTTGTCTTTATAACATTCTCAAGCGTTTTAAATGTTTCAAGATGCTGCTCGCCGATTGATGTTATAAGTGAGTACATTGGATGTACAATATCGCATATTTCTTTTATATCACCAGTTTCTTTAGCACCCATCTCAGCTATAAATACCTGATGTGTAGGCTTTAAATTTTCACGAACAGTTCTAATAATTCCCCATGTAGTGTTGTAACTCTCAGGAGTCATTAGAACATGATACTTTTTACTAAGTAGATGATGAAGTATATTCTTAACACTTGTTTTACCATAACTGCCGGTAATACCAATAGTTATAAGATTCTGATTTGACGAAAGTAGATCTTTTGTTTCATCAACAAGATTACTCTTTATATTTGATTCAATAGGTTGATTAATGTAAAAAGCAAGTATCATAAATATGAATGAAAATATATTTAATATAACAAGTAAAGTTATCACGGCCATATATATAGTAAGTGAACTAGAAAGCAGTTGTAGGTAGTACAGTGCAAAAGTAAATACAATTATATGTATAAGGCATATGGTAACGATTAGCCTTTTAACTCTTTTTGTGTAGACTAGTTTCTTTTTAGCTTGGTAAAAGCTAAGTCTAAACTTGTACATATATATAGATATAAATATTATAAGTAGTCCGACTAACATAATAGCTGCATTTATGATCATATAACTAGTCAGCTTTGAAAACATAAGTATGATTATACCTATAACCATCATCATATCGTTATCTTTTAGAGTGTAACCTGCTTTTGACTTATACCATCTAAAGTAACGCACAGGCATGTATGAATTTAGTTGGAACATGTGCAAATCATTTAAGTTTTTATAGAAACTATATAAAGTTATGAAAACTAAAAATATAGCAAGTAATAGATTTGTAGTCATTAGTTATCTCCTTCTAAAAAACTTTTTATTATAGCGAGGAACTCTGTTGGCCGCTCAAGATATGCAAAGTGACTAGCGTTTTCCATTACAGCAAGACCGCTATTTTTTATCTTATCATTCATAATGTGTGCATCTTCGATAGGCGTTGCAGTGTCTTTATCGCCCCATAGTAAAAGTGTGTTTGATTTTATAGAGGGCATGTAGACTCTAAGGTCTTCA
>JBARWW010000155.1:0-5515 GCA_049647005.1 Acidaminobacteraceae bacterium
AGTTAATACTTACTACGTTATTTTGTATGTCCTTATTTTTATACTCATGTTCTCTAAATGGGTTTGATAAAGAGACAGCATATATAGATCGTGAAATTCCAAAGATAAAATATATAATTAACTATGAAAAACCAAGTATAAAGTTAAAAGAACTAAGTGAAAATTATACTAATTATGATAGCTATGAGGTGACTAGCTTATCATTCGAGCTAGAAAAAAGTCAGAAGATGTATCTTGACTACTATAATGACAGAATTTTTTACGATGATAATCATAGGAGGGTATATAAGTATTTTAAAGAAGGGTTTTATAAAAGAGCCATTGAAAGCATCAGTGACATAAAATTTAAAGAACTTATGCTTGAAATTTATAATAGCAATTATGTTCTTGAAAAAATTAATGATAACTATGAAGTGAATATAAATTATAAGGCTTATAGAAAGTATTATTCCTCTATGAATACTGAAGGTAGAAGTTATTTTTATATAAAAGAACGCGAAATAGAAAAGCCATATATGATTGATGATGAGTTAAACATAGATCTTTATGAACTTGGAGATAGAATTGTAGAAACTGATGATTTTATATTAAAGTATCCATTTTCAAAACGAATAAATGAAATGCTCTATTTAAACACTGAGAGAGTGTGGTCGATACTTGTTGGCAATGAGGTATCGGAAGTAGTAGGTGATGATATGGTTGTAAAGGGCAACTACAGGACTCTCTATAGATATCTATCATCTAGGATTTCTAATAAAGGCTTTCGTAAATTTTTAGTGGGATATATACAGCTATTAGAAAACCAAGAATATAGATATGATGAATTAGCATCACAGTATATTAATACATATGATGACTTTTATAACTATGATATACCTATGTATGACGATGAAAAAGTTATTATTGAGTATATGGATGGAAAAAGAATGGGTGGAAACTACAATTACCCAAGAATAGTTGGATACTCCAATAAAAAAAAGCAAGATGAATTTAATAAAAAGCTTCTTGCTATTGTAGAAGAAAAGATAAGTTATGAGGGTATTAAGGGTTTTTATATAGGTGAAATTGGTTTTTGGTCAAACTATGAACTGTCTTATAATAATGATGGGATTATTTGCTTTGAAATTTTAATTGATTATGATTATAAAGAAATTGCAAGAACAGATTATATAACTCGTGCTTTAACTATTGATCTTAAATCTGCAAAAATAGTGAATCTTGATGATATATTTATTAATTTAGAATCAGAAAAAAAAATGATTATAAATAAAATTGAAGATTATCTTAGCTTTAATGATGATAGGTATTTAGTAGACATGAATGACTTTAACAATATATCGAACTTCGAATATATACTAAACGATACTTCTGTTGATTTGCTATATGATGTGTTCAATAAAGATAATAACTTTCTTAGAACAATTAGAATACCTATAGACTTTGATGGTTTAACTGTGAAATTTATCAATTAGCACAAAAAAGCTTGGAAATATAATCTTAGAAACCAAAAATGACATAAAATAGCAAAAAAACCTTGTGTACTATATACAAACTTAACTTTGAAGCAATATCGCTGTGACTATTAACAGGAGTTTGATTGAACGTAATTTAGGATGCAAACCACCAAAAACTGGAATGAATTTAAAACATCAAATTCTATTGATTAAAAAAAACGATGTGATATAATCGGTGAAGTCGAGAATCGTGGTTAAAAAAACCATGATTTTTTATATTAAATAACACGGTAATATCAAAATCAAAGCAATTTGATAAGCGGATGAAAGGATGGTGAGTATCTTGGAATTTAAATTAGATAAACAGAAATCTATGGTTCTGATACTTGTTCTATTAATTTTTCTTCTTGTTAGTGGAATGTTCTATTATGAAAATAAATTGAGTGCTGAAAATGATGAAGCAACTATGATGGCTGAGGAAATTACAAATCAGCAAGTAGAAATCAATGAGTTAAATAGTCAGATTGAACAAACTAATGAAGAATTAGAAGCAATGGAAGTAATTAAAGAAAAAGTTGAATTTATTGAAGAATATATTGATTTAGATGGTGAGGAAGTTAATCTTCTAAAAAAAGCAAAAAATATATCAGATGAAACACCACTTGATTTTAAATCATCAGTAGTACTTGTAAGTTACGCTGATAGATTCGATCTTAAACCGTCACTACTCTTATCTATGATTGAACTTGAAAGTAACTTCAATCAATGGGAAGTAGGAACGTCTCAGGATAGGGGGCTTATGCAGATAATTCCTTCTACAGAAAAATGGTTAGCAGAAGACTTTGGAGATGAGATAGGAGTTAAGTATGATCCTAGTAGAATCTTTGAACCAGACTACAACATTGGCCTTGCTGCAACATATCTTAATATAATTCAAAAATCACATGGCGACGACTATAATAAAATATTATCAGAGTATAATAGAGGACCATATGGACTTGCAAGATACTATGAAAAAAACAAGACATATGAAACTACTTATTCAAGAGTTATACTAAGTAAGGAGAAAAAATATCTTTCATACAATTATTAATTCAAAAAAATTAAGTTTAGAAAAATCAAGAATGATTTTTATAGAACTTATAAAAAAATTTAGAGGGGTAGAATTAGGCCTTATTATATTACTTTATATAGTTATAAACCTATTTGCTCTACGCTAATAATTAGTAAGAAAAATTGTACACAACTTTATATGCGTATTACATATTAAGACTATAGCTAAAGTAATCGCTATAAAGTTTTTATATAACCTTACTCTTTGGCTAGTTTCTTTCACAGAAACTAGCCTTTTTTTTATTGCAAAAAATAGTTGCGTCATAAATGCACCTCTAAAAGCTCCTCAAGTTCGATGTAAGGGATTAAAGTGCATGTCTAGTTAAAGTCTAGAGTGGATATCAAAGGTTCTTTAAACCCAAAAAATCAGGGTGTTTTAATGGTTATAATATCTGATACTAAAATGTGACTAAAAATTAACTTTATAAATGACTAATATTGTTAATTTAATGTTGGATATGGAAATAGTAAGGGTATTAAGTTAATGGATTAATATTATGGAAAAATAGGCATATTTAATTTAAATTTGCATAAAATGAGTCGACTTAATAGTTATTATTAGGTAGGGCTAGAGATCTGAAGGGGACTTAATATGAATATATCATTTGGAATCATAACCAAAGACTTACTAGATACAATATCAATCGATAAATTTTTAGATAATTCTAAAGAATATGGTCATGATGTTTACAGTGTTATAGTTACCTATTCACGTCATATAGATTATGAAGTTGTAGAAAGACTTAGAAAAAAGGTAAATTTAGAGATTATTAAGATAAATGATCACGATATTATGTGTGACCAACTTGCGGATATGCGAATGTCAAATAAATCTATAAAAAATTTAATTAATTGCTCTAGAGTTGAAGAAAACGGAATTGTACCTTATGGAACTAATCGTAACAGTGTTATTATGAAAGGTATTTTAACAGGTGTAGATGTACTTGTATTTGTTGATACAGATGTATTTCCATCACTTCTAGTAGAAGATGGGGGTATTGTTAAAAGTATTAAGGTTGACTTCTTAGGAAGACATTTAGAGTATCTAAAAAAAGATGATGTATATATCACAACAAGTGACTATTCTGGTTACTATATTATTCCACCTATGAATTTTGATGGTATGGAGGAATTATTTCGTGGTATACAAAAAAATACATCCTATGACTTTATAAAAGATTCAAGTATCCATAATTGCTTTGTGGGTGATAACTATCATAATAGAAAGGTTTTTGAAACAAATAAAATATTAGGTGGAAATGTTGCTATAAAACTTAAGATATTTAGAAAGATAATACCTTTCTTTTCAAGTTCTTATATGGTGAATGGTGAAAGATTTTTGACTAGGGGTGAAGATACACTTATGGGTATTGAGATTAACAGACTTAAAACGCATAAATGTATAGATATAGATACAAAGATTTTTCATAACACATATTCAAACTATCCACAAATACCCGATATACTTAATGATAAAAATATACAAGATAGATTCTTTTATGCTTGTATGGGGTGGATTGGCAGAAATCCATTTTTAAATTGGATTAATGGAGAGGATGTATCTCTTAAAAGAATTAAGCAAGCAAATGCACTCAAAATTGGATCAAAAGAAATTGCGCGCTACTTAAATGATGATAGATTTTTGATCCTTGAAGAAGCTATTGAAATTTCATATGACAGATTGGATATTGTAATAAAAGAGTATAGGGATTTAACAATAAGTTGGAAAGAATTTATAGTCAAGCATGATAAATGGAGGGGTAATATATGAGAATACTAATAATTAATCATTTTCCGCTAGAGGGTTCGGGCAGTGGGATCTATACTAAAAATTTGGCTAAAGAAATGAGTCATTTAGGCCATGATGTAAAAGTAATCTATCCTGACCACAGAGTGGTTAAGTATGCTGACTTTGAGACAAGAGTAATTCTATTTAATGATGGATGTAATGAATTTCATGAATTAAATTATAACTTCCCTTGTTTCACATCTCATCCAAAGAGTAATAATACATTTTATAATTTAAATGAAAATCAAATTAAGCAGTACATAGACGTGTTTGAAAAAGCTACTTTTGAAGAAGTTGAAAAATTTAAGCCAGATATCATTCATGCGCAACATTTATGGATAACACCATATATAGCATCGAAGACCAAAATTCCATATGTTGTAACAGCACATGGCACTGACTTAAAAGGATTTGTTAAGGATAAAAGATATCATCCATATGCACTTGAAGGCGCAAAGAAAGCAGGTAAAATTATAACTATTTCAAAACAGGTAGATCGTGAAGTTTCAGAACTTTATGGAGTTACAGAAGATAAAAAGCAAATCGTTATGAACGGATACGATGAAGAACTATTCCTACCAATAGAATTTGATCGAGGCGAATTACTAAAAGAATTTGATATAAATATGAACTTTGATAAAATTGTTTCATTTGCGGGTAAACTTACACACTTTAAAGGTGTTGATATTCTTCTAAAAGCTGCAAAAATTTACGAAAAGGATCTAGATGAAAGCGTTGCGACTATAATTGCTGGAAATGGTGAATTGTATGAGGAACTTAATGAACTTAGAAGTGAACTTAAACTTAAAAATATTTATTTCCTTGGTCATGTAAGTCAAGAAGAATTAGTTAAATTATATAATATAGCAGATGTAAGTGTTGTCCCATCTAGAACGGAGCCCTTTGGACTTGTTGCTATAGAGGCACTTGCATGTGCGACACCTGTAGTTGGAACAAATCAAGGTGGACTTCCTGACTTTATAACAAAGGATGTTGGTACTCTAGTTGCAGTAGGTGATGATATGGAACTTGCGGACGCAATTATAGAAGAACTTACTAGAAGTGATAGAGAAAAAAGATCAGAATTTTGCCATAAGTATGCAAAAGAAAATTTTTCTTGGAAACATTCAATAGGTGAGGTTGAAGATTTATATAGAGC
>JBARWW010000156.1:0-2169 GCA_049647005.1 Acidaminobacteraceae bacterium
TATAAGACCATACAATACGCTGCTGATCGATTAAGGCCTGGCCAAACACTTTATATCAAAAAAGGAACTTACTACGAAAAACTTGAAATTAATACTAGTGGTTCACGAGATGGTGGCTATATAACAATTCGTCCTTATAATGATGATGAAGTTATACTAGATGGAAGTAAAAGCTCTGGTGATGATATGATTGAGATAAGCGGCAAAAGTTATATAATTATAAAAGATCTTATACTTACAAATAACTTCAATCGTTATTCTACCGGTGTTCAAATGAAAAATGGCGTTCGACATATAGAAATAAACGGCCTTGATATAAGTAATATCAGTACTACTATAAGTCCAGGTTCAGCTGAAGATGGTGGTGCAAATGCTATAATTTCTGTTTCTAGATTAGTCGATCGACCAAATTATGACATAAGAATTTTAAATAATCATATATACGACTGCCAACTTGCTAGAAGTGAAGCAATTACGGTTACTCAAAACACTGAGAAATTCCAAGTAATCAACAATGTAATTCACGATGTAACTAATATCGGTATAGATATAGCCGGACATTACGGTGAATTTGATGGTGATTATAATCTTAATCAAGCTCGTGATGGAATTATATCCGATAATATCATTTATAATGCACATTCTCTTTATGGTTCTGGTGCTGCCTCTGGACTTTATATTGATGGTGCAAGAGATCTTATTGTTGAGCGAAATATAGTTTACAACAATGACTACGGCTTAACTATAGGCTGTGAAAACGCCGACAGAACTGCCTCTAATATAATTGTAAGGAACAACCTTGTTCATAGCAATGACAAGTCTGGAATATCAATTGGTGGATATAAAGAGAGTGCTGGAACTGTTGAAAATTCACACATTTATAACAATATAAGCTATTCAAATAACAAGCTTGCTCTTAGTTCACACGCTGAATTATCTATCAAAAAAACAGCTGGCAAAATTGAAATATATAACAATATATTTTATCAATCAAAAACTAAAGATAAAGAACTTCCTATAATAATAAGTTCTTTTGAAAATGACAAACTAGATATCAACTACAATTTATACTACAGTAACGATAAAATTTTTGATCTTATCTTTGAAACTAAAGAAGATATATTTATTGGCTTTAATAACTATAGAATATCAACTGGCTATGATTCAAACAGTGTATTTGCCAACCCACTCTTTACTATAAAAGATAATACAACTATATCTTATGATAAAAACACACCTGTTATAGACCTTGGTAATCCATATCATCAGTATAAAGGTGACATCGATCTAAATATGAAAGAAAGATCTATAAATGATCTATTTGACGCAGGTCCCATAGAAGTTGGTTCAAAAATCACAAATTATGTATTTGCTACTGAACTTAGTGAATGGACCGATAAAGCCGATTTTAACAAACTTCTTATAAAGTCAGATTCTTTAACTATTACATTTGCCATAAAAAGTCCTAGTATAGGCCTTAAGCAACAGTTTTACATTGATACTGACAAGATCTTAGAGACTGGATTTACTAACGAAATAATACCTAATATGGGCGCTGATTACCTTATAGAGGGTGGAACTTTATATGGATACTCTGGCAGCGGAACTAGTTGGTCATGGAAGAAACTTGAGAATCTAAAGTACAAATACAAAGATGGTGTAATTGAAGGTTTGGCTAATTTATCATCACTAGAACTTAGTGAAGGTGATCAGATTAAGCTCGGATTTGTAACTTCAAGAGACTTTGAAACTCGTGATGGCTTTATATTTATGGGGCTTGATTATGAGCTTTCTAATGTTAGTGAATAATTATATTTTTATATAAATACTTAGAATAGATTACTAGATATATTAAATTTAAAATAGAAAAAAATCACGCTTTAAAGTTGAAAAAGCGTGATTTTTCTATGTATGGAATAATGATTCATTACTAAGTATATTTGATGCAGTAGTCACAGCATCACCAGAAATTACGATTGACCCCGTGCTATTTTATGACTAAATATACCAAAAATAATTATAAATAGCTAATTCCTGCAAGTCTTGATGTCTTTTTTGTTGTCACTAATTCTACCTCCTCATATAATTTTCTAGAAATCATATGTTTTTTATAAATATATAAAGTAAATAAATCTTCTTGTTGACAACTTAACTTGTCAGTGTTATGAT
>JBARWW010000157.1:0-4097 GCA_049647005.1 Acidaminobacteraceae bacterium
GAATAAAAGATGAAATTGATCCAGATGAAATAAAGTTTATAAGAGAAGATTTAAACTTTTTATTTGAAGATACAAAAGAAGGCCTTGAAAGAGTAAAACATATAGTTAATGGGCTTAAGAATTTTTCGAGTATTGATAAATCAGAAATGTTACACTTTTACAACTTAAGTGAATCAATTGAGAATATAGTAAATATAACACTTGGTCATATTTTAGAAGATGTAAAACTAGAAGTTAAGCTAGAAAAAACTCCAGATATATTGGCTTATGGATCAGAACTTAATCAAGCACTTCTAAATATTATTCGCAATGCTATAAATGCAGTGATAGATAAAGGTGATGTAGAAAACGGCTTAATTAATATAAGCGTGAAATCAGATAGTGAATATGTATATTGTATAATAGAAGATAATGGAGTTGGAATACCAGAGGATCTTTTTAGTGATATATTAAAGCCATTCTTTACAACTAGATCTATTGGTTCTGGCACAGGGCTTGGATTATCAATAGCCTACGATATAATCGTAACAAAACATAATGGTACACTCGACATAGAGAGCCAACTAGGCAATGGAACAAAAGTAATAGTAAAACTACCAATAGTTAGTTCGAATAATTAATTTAAGAAAAAATAAAGTGTAGCTAAGTAGAACTTATTAAAATGAGTTCTATTTTTTTTGTAATTATAATGTTTGTAGGAAACAATGTTATAAATATACAAATTGCTTTTTGGAGTTACTAAACGCAAGAAGTCTAGCGGTTTTTAAGTAGTATTTATTAAGATGTTACGATTTTTTATGATTTAAACTAGCTTGCATAATAGACTCTTGTTGCAACATACTAGCGTGTATGTAGCTATTACAAAATTATAATCGTAGTTTCAATTCGACAAAATATGCGTTTTTTCGCTTTGGATTTTATTGCAATCTTCCGTAATCTTACAAAATTATTCAATAATCGATATGCATTGATAGGCAATGAGTAGCAAATTATAGTGTGGGTATACCTTAAATAGATAAAAAAACTAATTAAAGTAAATTAGGTTTGTTTTACCAAATAAACTTTATAATAAGAAAGTAAGGTGAAAAGTTATGAAAAAAGTTTTAATTGTAGACGATGCAATGTTTATGAGGCATACATTAAAAACAATGCTAGAGAAAAATAATTATCAAATTATTGGTATGGCTGAAGATGGCGAAGAAGCACTTATGAGGTGTAAAGAATTAAGGCCAGACATTATTACATTAGATATAACTATGCCCAAAATGTCGGGTCTTCAAGCACTTGTTGAAATCAAAAAAATTAATAAGGATATTAAGGTCGTAATGATAACAGCAATGGGGCAAGAAATGTTGATGAAAGAGGCGCTTCTAAATGGTGCTAGTAATTTTATCGTTAAGCCATTTAGAGAAAAAACTATAATAGACGTTCTAAATAGTCTATAAATGCATTTTTAAAACTATATAGAGTTATTAAATTTAGAAATGAGGTGATATATTGAGTGATTTTATTAATGAGCCTATGCTTGAAATGTATGTTTTTGAGACGGTACAACTGATAAATAAGTTGGAACAACTTATTATGAATGGCGAAAAAGATGGCAATTTTGATGACGATATTGATGAAATTTTTAGAATTATGCATACCATAAAAGGGAATTCTATGATGATGATCTTTGATGGTATATCAAATATTGCGCATAAACTAGAAGATTTATTTGATTTTATAAGAAAGAGTGAAGATCTTGAACCAAATTATGCAATTATAACTGATTTAGTCTTAGAAACTATTGATTTTACTAAAGGAGAACTCGCAAAGATAGAAAGCAATGAAGAAGTAGATGGTGATTCTTCGGATTTAACCAACCGTATATTTGAATACTTAGAATCTTTAAAATTTATGAGCTCTAATTCAATAAGTGACGTAGGTGATACTGTAGAAGAAGTCATTAACGATAAAAATAAAATTTCCGAAAATCAAAAGTTTTATATTAGTCCATCAAAAAAAGTTGAAATTGATAAATCAAGCGGTATTATAATTACTGAAAAATCAAATTATAAGACATATGAGGTATTTATAAAGTTTGAAACTGGGTGTGAGATGGAAAATGTAAGAGCTTTTTCTATTGTACATAATCTTAAAAATGTAGCTTCGGATATATACCATCTACCTAAAAATATTGTTGAAGATGAAAATGCATGTCAGATAATCAGCGAAAATGGAGTGAGAATAGCATTTAAGTCAATGATGATATTAGATGATCTAAATACATATTTTTCAGGTATAGCATTCCTTGAAAAGTTTGATATTAAGGAAACAATATCAAGTTCATTTGAGAACTTTGTAAATCAATACAATAATTACAATGTAGATTTAGAAGTCGAAAGTGAGGATAGAGTTGATGAAGAATTAGATAAAGGATTAGACGAAAATAAAGTTGGAATTTTCGATGAACTTAAGCAAGAAGATAAAGTTCCTATTAAATCTAAAAAGGTGAAATTAAATACAAAAGAGACAACAAAAGAGATAGTGAAAGATTCATCAACCCAGAACAACTATATTTCGGTTGGTATAACAAGAGTTGATTTACTTATGGATTTAATAGGTGAGCTTGTAGTTTCAGAATCAATGGTAACAAAAAACCCTGATTTAGCAGGTCTTGAGCTAGATAGTTTTGAAAAGGCATCTAGGCAACTTCGAATCATAATCAATGAACTTCAAGATGTAGTCATGTCTATACGTATGGTTCCATTAACGTTAACATTCCAAAAAATGATACGACTAGTTAGAGATATGAGTCGTAAGATAGAGAAAGAAGTTGAACTAGTGATTATAGGGGAGAATACAGAGGTCGATAAAAAAGTAATCGAGAAGATCGGTGATCCACTTATGCATATCATTAGAAACTCAATAGATCATGGAATTGAGACAGAAGCTAGGCGAATTGAAAGTGGTAAAAATAAAAAAGGAACAATCATACTTGAGGCAAGACATTCAGGTGGAGACGTATGGATAACAGTTAAAGATGATGGAGCTGGTCTAGATTGCAAAAAAATACTTGAAAAAGCTATAAGTAAAAATTTACTTGAAAAACCAGCAGAAGAGTATAGTGATAGAGAAGTATATAGTCTTATATTTAAAGCAGGATTTTCAACAAAAGAAAGTGTTACTGAATTCTCCGGACGTGGAGTTGGTCTAGACGTTGTTGTTAAAAATATAGAAGCACTTGGTGGAACTGTTATAGTTGATTCAAACCAGGGAATAGGTAGTGAATTTGCAATTCGTATACCACTTACTTTAGCAATAGTAGATGGAATGATGATGAAGGTTGGAAAAAGTATATTTACAGTACCAATAACGTCGATAAAAGAGTCATTTAGTGTTAAGCAAAAGGATGTTATTAGAGACCCAGATGGTAATGAGATGATTATGGTCAGAGGGGAATGTTTGCCTGTACTTAGGTTACATAAACGTTATAAGCTTGATACTAAAGTAAAAGAGCTTGAAAATGGAATCCTTATGATGATTGAAAGTGATAATAGAAGCAAGTTAATATTTGCAGATCAAATAATAGGCGAACAACAAGTAGTTGTAAAAGGACTTTCTAAATTCATGAAAAAAATAGATGGAGTTTCAGGGTGTGCGCTACTAGGAGATGGAACTATTAGTCTAATAATAGATCCAGGAGGACTAACAGTTTAGAGTGAGGTGTGATAATGGATAAGAGAAATGAAGTGATTGATATCACTGAAGACACTCAAAGAGGCAAGTATCTAACGTTCTCAATAGGAAAAGAAAATTATGGGCTCGAGATTAAATACGTTATTGATATTATTGGAATTCAAAGTATAACAGAAATTCCAGATCAGCCATATTATATTAAAGGTGTAATTAATTTAAGAGGGAAAATAATTCCAACCATGGATATAAGGATGAGATTTAATAAGGATTATAGAGAATATGATGATAGAACTTGTATAATTGTTGTTGAAATTTCTGATCTTTCAGTTGGAATTATAGTTGATAGAGTACTTGAAGTTATAGAAATTGAAAACGAAAACATTTCACTAGCGCCAAAATTTAATGGTGATTTTCAA
>JBARWW010000158.1:0-35961 GCA_049647005.1 Acidaminobacteraceae bacterium
GTAAAATAGACCATCCACGTCTTTAACTACTCCACCAACATATAATGCAATGCCGCATGATAAAAATGAAATGTTATCATTTCTTTCATATACGTTTATCTCTGCCTCTGGGTATAATTTTGCCATATTTACTATAGCAGCAGTTCCTGCATGTGTACAACCAATAACAGCTATTTTCATTTTTAAACCTCCATTTAGTATGTTCTAATTATCTTTACTTACTATTAGTCTATAAGGCACATCTACTTTAATAAATTGTGATATATTTAACCTAAACGCACCTTATGTATTGATTCCTTTTTTGTACTGATTATAGTATATCATAATTGATAATCATTTTCACTTATAAATTGCAAATTTTTTAATTTTAAATTTGTAGACGCTTTTCTAGGCGCCAAATATTATGCTAGAACTTATTTTTCTAAAATTTAATCCTACTTTTTTATGTTATGTATTTTTTTCCTTTTTGGGTATAAAAAAGAGCTTAATAAATTAAGCCCTTTATATTTAATTATTATATAACTTATACATTATAATAATCCATTATGCTTTTTCTTGATTTTTTTAAATTTAACATCAACTTCATCATATATTTCATCCATCAAGATATTATTTTTAAGAGCTATCGCTTTTACATCATCAAACTCTGCTTTATGTTTGATGATTTTCTTATCAAGTAGACCTGCTTTAACATTTACAACACCATGAGGAGTTTTAATATTGTAACTTTTTCTCTCCATCATAATTTTATCAACTTTATGCATTCTAAAACCAAGTGTTGTACTATTTAAAAATAGTACCTCTGAAAGTGCATTTATATTTACTTCGTCTGTAAGTATTGATAATTTTACTGCTGGTCTTCCCTTTTTCATTATAATCTGGGCTTTATAAACATCTAAAGCCCCAGCTTTAAATAGCTTATGTTCTATAATTTCATATTGCTCTGAATTCATGTCATCTATATTGGTCTCAATCATGTACTGAACTACATGATTTTCATTAGAATCAACTATATAAGCTATAATATCATTATTATTTTCAAAACTACCTACACTCCATGACTTTACCTTTCCAGATAGACTTGCTCCAATTTCTTTTGGAATAACACTTAAAAATAAAGCAGAAACAATATCGCAGTTGGATAATATATCACCTTTTATCTCAATTTCTAAGTCTTTTAGAATATTAACAGATATATCATACTTATCTATGTCATATTTATGAGCACTTCCAAGCGATGGTACCCCAAGTATTGGATAATCTATAGTTATAATTGTACTCGTTTTCTTAGACCACATATCTATAAAGCCAAAGCAAGCAAGTTTTAAAGCTAACTCCTTTAAACTAAATATTTCTTTGAAAATTAGTTCATCGTCATAATTAGCTATTTCATTTTTTAATTTAACAATATATTTTCTTACGCTTTTATAAATTTCATCTTCAAAATTCAGTATATCGAGTAGCTCTTCAACATCATTTATACTTACATATTCCCTTCTCGCTACAGAGTTCGGCGAGAGCGCAATATCAAATAATGTTTTCTCGATTTTTTCAAAAGTTTCAAGCCTTAATATCGTTTTTTTCTTTGACTCACTACGGCTAACAACTCTAATGCCAAGTTCAAATAATCTATCATTAATATACTGAGTGGCACCTGAGTCTAAGTCTAATTTTACTATTGATGCAACTATACTTTCAAGTATCACTTCACCACTAAAAGTAATAAACATTTTTCTCACTATAAGTCCCCCATTATCTAAAATATATTTAGTTTAATTATATCACTTTAGATGTGCGCTCATAAGTAAATACTAATTATATTTTTTTTTATGCTTAGGAGTTCTAGCATCTTTTTTATGTTTAGAAAATGCGTTTCTTTTTTCTAGCACACGCTCTTTTTTCTTGATTTTTTCAGACATTAAAGCAACTTCTTTATTAAGTTTTTCTAGTCATAACTTTATATATATTCTTATATTCTTATGTTCTTGTGATACTCTTCCAAGAATCTTATTTCCATATTTTTCAATATACTCCTCATTCATATTCTCATTTAAACCTAATCTAATTAATCTATTATTCATTTTTTTCCCCTTTTTTGAGCTCATAGCTCATATATATTATCTTCAAGTTTTCCAAATTTGTTTTGAAATTTGTTTTTTGTTATTTCAAAGGGGTTAATTCTGCAATCTTATTTCAAAATAATATGATAATAAGCAAAACAAAAAACCCTAGGTTCGAATAGACTCCTAGGGTTAAACAATTAATTTAAATATAGTTTTTATAGATTTATTACTTCTCATAAGCGCTTAGGCTCACAAGAAATAAATCCAATAATTCAAAAAATTATAAATATATACCCATAGGAGTTTGATTTGATTTTTTTACTACAAATAATAAGTTCATCATTATACTTCACTCCTTTCAGATAATATTGGTAATTTCCGTCAATTTCTCTTTTAGTACAGCAAGCCCTAAAAGACATGTAAAGCATTTTCTAAATTATTTCTTCAAAATCTCTAAATTCAATCTCAGTTCCTTCTGGTGCTTTAACCTTACAAAGAAACCTATTTTCAACCTTATACAGTTCCTCACCATTTTTGAGTTTAAATTTATTATGTCCTTTTGATTTTATTTCATTATACTTCTTTTTTACATCTCTAGTTGCAAATGCCATATGAACAATTCCAGCATTGTGTTTTGACCAAGGAATAAACTCTTCCCCTGGCTTTTCCGTTTGAAGCTCTATTATTATCGTAGTATTTTTTAGCCATGTATTGTATTCACGTTCATGAAAGCCCTTTGCCTCTTTTAAAACTTCAAAACCTAATATCTCAGTATAAAATTTAAGAGACTGCTCGTAACATGGTGTCTGTACACATATGTGATGAAATAACATAATTTTACCTCCTATATTCTACTTTATATTTTGCCTCTAGTAAAAACTAAATTGTTTTTTTGAGAAACTGACTCATTATATATATAGTTATCTACTACTATTGATTTTATATCTTCTATATTTCGACATTTTGATTTAACTATTTCGTTCACCATCTTACCTCTTGCTGTCTTTGCATAAGTTGCCTTTACAAGGTACTTATCAACGCTGTAATCCTTAAACTCAACATTTACAATGTCTAATCTAATAAGCGATGAAAACTCTTTAGACGCAAGATTTACAACTAGATCCTCATTCTGAAATTCCGAGCTATAAATTTCACTCCATATACTTTTAATATCTAATTCTTTTAGCTTTGTTTTCATATCAAGTCTATATGGCCTTATTAAATCAAGTGGTTTTAATACACCATAAAACGAAGATAATATTCTAATATTATTTTGTAAAAATTCCATTTCTTCTTTCGAATAACTCTCTACTTTAATTTCCCTATACACGGATCCTGTATAAGCACTTATAGCCTCTGAAAAGTCACTTTTCTTATAACTTTTAATCATAGATTCTACCTCAAGTGCAAGTTTCTCTGAAATTTTATATGCACTAAGTATCTCTGATAGGTCCATTTTTTTTAAATAGTTATGTATTTTTTTTGTTACATTATCATGTACTGGTTTGTTTTCGCCTATTGCAAGTGGATTTGAAAAATCTTGTGTTTTACTAGGCGATAAAAGTATCTTCATAAATTCTCCTTAAATTTTACTCTAATTCATAAACTTATAATTCTAAATTGCTAAATTCACATTATATTTTCTTTAAAAGTACATATAAACATGGAAAGTAAGTGTAAGTAATCGATTATCATATAAATGACTTTCTTCTACAAACACTTACTTTCAATTTATATATTTTTATACTTTCTTTTTTGGATCTTTAGGTTCTCTATTATATGCGAATTCCATTATATGATCAACATTACCTTTATCATCAAAAAGCGGCATAAAAAATTGGTTTAACTTTACTAGATCGCCATTTTTTCTTCGATCCATTTTCGTGGACTCCTTAACGCTTTTTTCATATATTACTTCAGGCATTTTGCAGTTAGAGCAGGTAGTCATATTTCCATAAATTGATTTGTAGCATTTCTTCCCAATTAAATCATCAGCATTCATATTTAGCCTATCAGCAATTGCTTTATTAACAAATATTATATTGTAATCTTTATCCACTTCCATAATATAGTTTGTACTATCATAAATATCATATGTTCCAAGTGCTGCACTTGAGACCTCTCTTTCAGAAGAATTTATTATTTTTTCAACATCACATTCAACACCATTATAGATATAATTATCGTTTACTATATCCACAAATATATCTACTAAAGAAGGATCAAACTGACTTCCGCTATTTACTACTAAATCTTCAATAGCCTCTTCCTTTGTTTTTTTAACTCTATAATGAGATCCGTAAACCATGGAATGATAAGTATCTGCTATTGCTATAATTCTTGCAAATAGTGGTATCTTTTCTGCTTTCAATTTATCAGGATATCCCTTTCCATCCCATCTTTCATGGTGATTTCTGATCCCTTTTAGTATCTCTTCATCCTTAAATAGATGTTTCGCTATATTAAAACCTACTGTTGCGTGTTCTTTTGCGATTTCATATTCATTTTTGTTTAATAGGTTATTACTTTTAAGAATACTATCTGGTACACCTATCTTACCAATATCATGAAGTGAAGCCGCCATCTTTAGATTATCTAGAGAATTTAAGCTAAGTCCTATGCGTTTTCCAAGCATAAATGAAAATTTCTCAACAAATTTTGAATGACTACTAGAGTAATAATCTTTTTCTTCTAGTGTTGATATAAGTGACTCTACAGCTGTATGTATTGACTCTCTTTTTATTATATCACCTTCTTGTGTTTCAAAGAAAATCTCAACTTCATTATCATATATATTGCTTTGATTTCTACCATTATATTTACCAAAGTACATGGCTTTATCTGCATTTGAAATAATTTCATCTAGATTTAATTTTCCGGATTCTGATGTTGTTATACCTATACTAATAGTAACACTTAGTCCCTGTGTTATTTTTTTTATACTCTCTGAAGCTTCAACTTGGTTGCGAATATTCTCTGCTATTTTATAGGCATCTAGTACCATTGTTTTTTCCATTACTATAGCAAATTCTTCACCACCATATCTGAAGTATTCAAACTGAGGGTAGTCTTCACTTAAAACTTTACTAAGCTCTACAAGAACCATATCTCCAACTTTATGCCCAAGACTATCATTTATATTTTTAAATTTATCTATATCTAAAAAAAGTAGAGCAAATGGAATTCCTTCTATCATATAATCAGCAAGTTTTTCATAAAAAAACTTATGATTCCAAAAGCCTGTTAAACTGTCTTTATTGCTTACTATTTCAAGATATTCGTTTTCTATTTTATGACCTATTACACGCTTAATCATTCTATTAAATTCAATTGACAGATCATTTACTTCTTCAATTTTAGTATCTACTTCAATCTCAACATTCTCATCATTTTCGTCAGCATCTCGTATATTATTTTTTAAATATATAACAGATTTTGTCAAGTAGCCGGTTGCAATGTAACCAAGAATTATGGCAATTAAAGCTACTATAATCATCATCATACTCATCGTCTTAACAATACTCATATTTGCTAATTTTTGATTTGCAAGATCATAAGAAATTATAAATACACCTACAGCTTTACCATCATAGGATTTTAAAGGATTCAATATAGTAAGGTATCTTTCATCACCCCAAAATGAAACTTTATCTATAAAAATACTTCCTTTGTTAATAATATCATCATATATTTTTTCATTTATTTGTGATTTACCCAGTTCTGTTTTAACAATCAAATTATCAAGATCTAAGTCGCCATTAGAAAAATACATCATGTTTTTGTTATATATAATTCCAATATCGAATTTTACATTGGCTTTTATAATATTAAATAGCATGTCATCAAGATAAATCTTTGTTTTTACTATACCAATTACCACTCCCCTACTATATACAGGATAGTTGCCTTCCAAAACAATTTTATCTACTTCATCCGACTTATTTACTCCCATGGATTCATTGCCTTCCAAAGCCTTAATTGTAAGCACATCATCTCTTAAATCACCGTATTCATTTCTTTCAGTTCTGTACATAACTAGGCCATTTGTGTCTATAATTTCTATATCAGCTATATATGGATAATCATACTTGATTAATTTAAAGTTATGATTTATTTGATTTTGCATACCAAGATAAAGTTCACTTAGTTTAGTTTTATCTGAATTCTCCATGGCTTTATAGGTTAGATAATCTACAAGCTTTGAATTTACTGAATTAATTTTAGATATGAACAATGCATCTGATGTATACTCTTTTTTTTGCTTTTCTAAACTCTCTATCCCATCTTCAATATATCTATCCTGATTTTCGCTGAATTCTTTTGAGAACATAATAAATCCGACTCCATTTACAAGAATTAGAATCGATATAAGTAGAACTATTTGAGTCATAAATAGTAGACTTTTAAATTTATATTTTTTCATAAAATCATCCTTTTAGTATATTTTCTATCTTTTTCTTATATATACCAAATTTATGGTCAATTATTTACATTCTTGAAAATATTTTATTTTCATCATATATTGAAGGTTTACATAGAAGTCTTATTAAGCAAAAAAAGTGGTCTAGAAAACCTAAGAAATTAGATCTTCTACACCACCTTTTTCTGCATGCATGCATGTATATATTTATTTTTTACTTTTTGCAAACGCAAGTATTCCGCCAAGTGCAATTGATAAAAATGCAGCAATTACAATTCTATACTCTCCTGGCATAAGGAATGTTATAGTATGTGCTGGAATCCAGAAGAAAGGAATCGTTTTTACTAAAATAAATTTTGCAAAAGTCATCCAATCAGCTTCTCTAAGAACAGCATCATATGAAGGACTACTTATACCATCTCTAAATTTAAGATCAAGATATGAGTCTGTTATTTTATGCATAGCCATAAATACTGGAGCAAAAAATACGTTAATAAGAACTGAAGTGAAGAATGCAAATGCTAACTTTGAATCTCCACCTGGTAAAAAACCACCTGAAATAGAAGCTGCAACACCGAATGCAAACAGCTTAAACATAAGAGTTATAAGCATACCTATAAGACCCCATATAACTACTCTCCATACAAGTCCAGCTGGTTTTTTCCAATCTCCACCAACAAGCCTTATAGCCATTAACTCACCCATAGTTGATAATATAGCAAATTTAACAAAACCACCAATGTACGGGTGTGCTGTTGTTTGAGCTATAAACATAGCGTTTGTCATAGGTGAAACTATGTAAAACACACACGCTGCAAGTACTGCTAACCAAAGAAAATCTCCTTTTTTCATGTTAATCCCCCTAATATATAATATAAGTTCATATACACTTACAATTTTTTTGTAAGCCTTACACTTATTTTAGCATATATATTGTAATTGACAACTTTAAACGTAAAAAAAATGGACTTCTATAAATGAAATCCTCTGAGAAATCGTAGACCTAGAAAATTCAAAAAACAAAACAAGCTAGCTTCAATTTATGATGAGGCTAGCTTGTCTTTTGTTATACAGATGAAGCTTATACTGACAAATCGAGTTTTGTCAGCATATTGTTATATGTGTCTTACAATATTACTCAGTGATTACCATTAATTCAACTGCTACAAATGCATCTAAAGTATCTCCAGCCAATAATTTAACTGCCGACTCAACACCGAGACTACCAATTAGAGCTGGTTGTTGAGCAATTGTAGCTGCCATTTTACCATCTTTAACAGACTGAACTGCGTCTGCTGTAGCGTCAAATCCAACTACGATAATATCTCTACCTGAAGCTTCAACAGCAGTTAAAGCACCAAGAGCCATTTCGTCGTTGTGAGCAAATACAGCGTTTATTTCTGGCTGTGCTTGAAGGATATTTTCCATAACACTAAGTCCTTTAGTTCTATCAAAATCTGCAACTTGCTTAGCAACTACTTCAATATCGCTTCCTACTAATGCATTGTTAAATCCAAGACCACGATCACGAGCAGCAGATGTTCCTGCAATACCTTCAAGTTCTACAACTTTACCAGTAGATCCAAGTAATTCTACTATGTAGGCTCCTGCCATTTCTCCACCCATTACGTTATCAGATGCAATATGAGTAGCAACTTCACCAGCACTAGCACCTCTATCAAGTGTAATTACTGGAACAGATGCAGCATTAGCTGCTTTAATAGCGTTAACTACAGCATCAGAATCAGTTGGGTTGATAAGAATAACTGCAACTTCTTGAGTTAACAAATCTTCTACGTTAGCCATTTCTTTAGCGGGATCATTTTGAGAATCTAATACGATAAGCTCAATTCCTGCTTCTAAAGCTTTAGCCTCTGCTCCTTCTTTAAGAGTTACGAAAAATGGGTTATCTAATGTAGAAACAACTAAACCTACTTTTGTCATCGCTACTGCTTCTGTATTTTCTGTTGTTGCCTCTGTTACGTCTTCAGTTTTAGCACATCCAGCAAAAACTCCGATACTAAGCATTAATACTAATAATAAAGCTAATGTCTTTTTCATTTTAAAATCTCCTTTTTGTTTGAAAATCATTTGATTTTCGGTATTATTTTTGTTTTCTATCCAACAATACTGCAAGCAGTATTACTAGCCCTTTTAAAAGTAACTGATAGTACGACGTTACATCCATTAAGTTTAGTGCGTTGTTAAGTATACCTATAATAAGAGCTCCAACTACAGTTCCAAGAATCGAACCAAAACCTCCAGCAAGACTCGTTCCACCTAGAACAACTGCTGCAATAGCATCTAATTCATAGCCAGATCCTGCTGTTGGTTGTGCTGATGATAATCTACTTGTAATTATAATACCTGCAAGTGCCGCAAGCAAACCATTGATACCATAGACAAAGATCTTAACTTTATCTACATTTATGCCTGATAATTTAGTTGCATCTTCATTGCCACCTACTGCAAATACATATCTTCCAATTGTCATATTCCTTAGTATAATGTAACTTAATGCAAATACAATTATCATTATAATTACTGGATTTGGTATACCAAATATATATCCAGCTCCAATTTTGTTAAACATCTCCCCATAAACATCATAACCTGTGGAGATTGGTCTACCGTTTGTAAATACCATAGTTGCACCTCTAAGAATGGTCATGGTTGCAAGTGTAACTATGAAGGGTTGTACTTTACCTTTACTAATTATAACTCCATTTAACATACCTATAGTTAATCCTGAGATTAAGGCTACAATTACAGCTATTATAGGATGAACACCACTAGAAATCAGATAAGCACTTATCGCTCCAGTAAGAGCAAGTGTTGACCCAATTGATAAATCTATACCACCAGTTAGTATTACAAAGGTCATACCGGCTGCAATTACTGAGTTTATTGATGTTTGTCTTAGTATGTTTAGAATATTTGAAACAGTAAAAAACCTATCATTTAAAAGTGATATAATAACTGAAAATATTATAAGACCAATCACTGATCTATACTTATACAAATAATCTTTGAATTTATTTTCCATCTGAAGTATCGCCTCCTTTTATGCCCACAGCCAGTCTCATTATGTTTTCTTGTGTCGCATTTTTTATATCTAATACTCCTGAAACAAAACCCTCGTGCATAACCAAAATTCTATCACTCATACCAAGTATTTCAGGTATTTCTGATGAAATCATAATTATACTCATGCCTTGTGCTTTAAATTTATTCATTAGCTCATAAATTTCCTTTTTAGCACCAACGTCAACTCCACGAGTAGGTTCGTCCAGTATAAGTATTTTAGGATTTGTAAGAAGACTTTTTCCGATACTTACCTTTTGTTGATTACCACCACTTAAGTTTCTAATGAGTTGATCTTCAGATGGTGTTTTTATGGACATATCATTAATCATTTCACTAGTTTTAGATGTTTCTAACTTTTTATTTATAAACATGTATTTGGATAGACTTTTAAGTGCAGATAAACTCATGTTTTCTTTAACACTCATACCAAGTATAAGTCCATCTCCCTTTCTATCTTCAGATACATATGTTATTCCACTTGCTATAGCCTCTCCTGTAGATCTAAAGTTAACATCTTTATCAAATAGAACAATACGTCCACTTTGTTTTTTTATATCACCGATAACAGTTTTTGCCATTTCACTTCTGCCAGAGCCCATAAGTCCTGCTATACCAAGTATTTCACCAACAGAGAGTTCAAAACTAACATCATGCACATCTTTACTTTTTAGATTTTCAACACTCAAAATAGTCTCTTTTATGTCAACTTTGAGTCTTGGATATTGCTCCTCAAGCTTTCTACCAACCATCATTTCTATAAGCATTTCTTCATCTATATCAGAAACTAGCTTTTCTGCTATGAATTTTCCATCACGAAGAACTGTTACATAGTCGCATATCTCAAATATTTCTTTTAATCTATGAGATATGTAGATGATGCCCTTTCCTTCTGATCTAAGTTTTTCAACTACAGCAAATAGGCTTTTTGTTTCTTTGTCAGTTAGAGCATCTGTTGGCTCGTCCATTATGATAAGCTCTGCACTAAGTGATAGTGCTTTCGCAATTTCAACCATCTGTTTTTTACCAATACTAAGTTCGCTCACATTCTTTTTTATATCTTCATTTATACCTAGGCTTTTCATAAGAAAACTTGCCTGTGCGTAAAGCTTCTTCCAATCAACTAGTCCAAATTTGTTCCTTGGCTCACGCCCAAGAAATATATTCTCACCAATACTTAGATCTTCTATAAGATTTAATTCTTGATGGATTATTGCTATACCCTTATCTTGAGATTGTCTAGTATTTGTAAATTCTACTCTTTCACCTTTTAAAAATATATCTCCTGAAGTTTTGCTATATACACCTGAAAGTACTTTCATAAGAGTAGACTTACCTGCACCATTTTCACCAAGAAGTGCCATTACTTTCCCCGAGTAGGCATTTAGATTAACTTTATCTAGTGCCTTAACTCCTGGAAATGACTTCTCAACATCTCTCATTTCCAGCAAGCTAGCGCCCATTAAAATTCAACTCCTGACGAAAGTATTATATTTGCATAAGGACTACATTCGCCTGTTCTCACAATTGCTTTTGACTCCTTTGTAAATACTTTAAACTGATCATGATTAACATATTTAATCATACTTTCATCATATATCTGTTTAATTTCTTTTAATAAGTCGGGGTTTTTTTCTTTTATTTCTTCTGCTAGAATAACTGATTCAATATAAATTTCATCTTTTAAACTATTAAGAGTTTGCATAAACGACGGCGTACCTCTAATTAGAGATACATCTATACATTTTACGCCACCAGGTACAGGAAGACCTGCGTCAGCTATTACGATAGTATCTGTATGTCCCATTGATGCAATAACAGATGTTATATGTGAATTTAAAAACTTTCCCTTTTTCATAATTACACCCCATACCTTTCATTTACTTCTTTAAGTGTTGGAAGTGAGCTCTGAGCCCCACTTCTTGTAACCGTAAGTGCAGCAACTTTTGAAGCAAAGACTATAGACTCATCTATACTTTTGCCATTTGATAAACTGTATAAAAGACCCCCAATAAAGCTGTCTCCTGCTGCTGTTGTATCAACTGCTTTCACTTTACTTGTTTCAAAATATTTTTTTTCTTTTCCATCACATAAAACCGATCCATTTGATCCAAGTGTTATAAGAACAAGACCTGTACCTAGATCTATAAGTTTCTTTACTCCAAGATCAAGTTCACCTTCATCAAGAGCGTTATGTCCAGTTATAAATTCAAACTCTGTTTCATTTGGTATAAGTATATCTACTCTACTTAGTAGTTCTTTTGAGAGTTTTTTTGCCGGAGCCGGATTAAGAACTGTCTTTATCCCTTTCGCTTTAGCTAATTTGAAACTACTCTCTATAACTTCAAGAGGTGTTTCGAGTTGAGCTACAAGATAGTCACCATCCAACATTTCCTTGCATATATCTCCTCTATCTATATCAAAATTTGCTCCAGGTATAACCACGATTGAATTATCTCCATCAGAATTCACCATTATAAGTGCTGTTCCAGTTGGCTTCACCTCTGATTTACTTACATTTTTTATATCTACATTGTCATTTCTAAGGCTAGCTAAGAGTTCATCTGCAAAAGAATCCTTACCAACTCTACCTATCATTGAAACATTACCACCTAATCGACCAATCGCCGCTGCTTGATTTGCTCCTTTCCCACCTGCTATCTGAGAAAAACCACTTCCAAGTATAGTTTCACCAACCTTTGGCGTAACATTAACATTTGTTACTAAATCCATATTTAAACTACCTAATACATTAATTTTTTTCATGGCTTCCTCCTTTTGGTTAAACGTTTACCCTATTGTAAAATAAGAGAGTTGACCCCTCTCATGTATTTATTATTTGATTACTTTCATATTTATCTTGTTGTACCTCGCACTATTAGTTTGGTATCAAGTATTACTTCATTATTTTCAATATCTTCATCTGATAACATCTTTATCAGAAGCTCTGCTGCTCTATATCCCATGTCATATGTTGGCTGATTTACAGTTGATAGTTCAGGATCAATCATGCGAGACATATATATATCATCATATCCAACAACTCCGATATCATCTGGTATTAGGTAATTGTTTCTTTTAAGAGCTTTTATTGCCCCGAGTGCAATAAGGTCATTGCCACAAAATACACCATCAAATTCATAATCTGAATTTATTGCTTTTATTATAGCTTCTTCGCCTGAGTAACTTAAGTATTCACCGTCTATTACTAAAAGATCTTCTTTATTATAACCAGCTTCAAGCATGGCTTTTTCAAAACCAATTATTCTCATTTTAGTTGGTGTACTTGTAAGTGGACCACATATATGAATTATTTTTTTGTAGCCACGACTAAGCATATACTTAACAGCGGCGTAAGCGCCACTAACGTTATCAACAGTTATCTTACCCATAGTTTTCAAACCTTCTATATCTCTATCTACGGTTATAACTGGAACGTTTATCTTTTTAAGTGATTCACTTATAGTAAGTCTCCCACTTGATGCGGTAAAAATTATACCATCAACCATTTTTTCTTGTAACATGGAAATATATGAATCTTCTTTTTCAACTTTATCATCAGTGTTGCAAAGTATAAGATTATATCCTTCTTGATTTGCTTTATCTTCAGCACCTCTTGCTAATTCTGGGAAAAAAGGGTTTGCTATATTAGGTATTACAAGGCCGAGTGTTTTCGTTTTTTTTGTTACCATGCTACTTGCAACTCTATTAGGAACATATCCATATTCTTTAACAACACTAAGAACTTTAACTCTTGTATCCTCAGATATACTCGAATCTTTTTTATTGATAATCTTTGATACAGTTGCTGTAGAAACGCCTGCATACCTTGCAATATCTTTAATGGTAACTTTCAAAGTAAAAACTCCTTTAATTAGGTAAACGTTTACCTAAATTCTTAAGGTTATTATACCAATGGATTGTACAAATTTCAAGACAAAATTAACTATTAGTGGGACTTTTTTGTTAGCACCCTTCTCTGTAAAGCTATTTCCAATCAAACATTTATAATTATTTTACATTTTTAACATATCTCTTTATGTTTTGTAAGTAAGTCGCAGGGTATTTATCGAGTATAAGTTTCTTTTGTGAAAAGTCATAATCTCTTTGAATATGTGGGGTGAAATATGTTTAAAAATATAAGACAAAAATTATCTAATCAACTATCTTTTTATATTATTATGTCAGTTTTAAGCGTATTTATTATAATTGGTATAACTACATATCTATATATGGATAATATTCTTGAAGAAAGAATTAAGAGTAAAACATACATACAAAACAAAACTTCTTCCCAAGAAATAGAAACTATATTTAATAAGGCTTCTATTATAACTAAACAAATGAGCACTAATAATGAAATAAAAACGTATCTTCATGAAGTAAAAACTCCAGAGGACATACTCTCTCACCCTCTCTACAACTCTGTACTTGAAACAATGAAGGGCATTCACTCAAGTAGCCCACTTAACTATGTAGTGTGGATTGCTAACGAAAATGCTAGTTTTTTTATCGATAGCGAAGGTTTTGTTTCAAAACGTGACTATGATATTAGCAAGAGACCATGGTATCAATCTGCTATAAAAGCTAAAGATGTTTCATTTAGTCCAGTCTATACTGATTGGAAAACTAAAACGCATGTAATTTCTTCAATTTTGGCACTTCGTGAAGCAAATAATATCTATGGATTTATTGCCGTTGATACAACTTTTGATTCTATTCCTTCTATATATGAAGGTGTAGATATCGGACTTGAGGGAAAGATTTTTTTATTAACTGAAGATGGTAGGTATATTTATAAGAGTAATTCAAGCGAAGCTCAGACAAATGAACTTTTATCTATATATGATGTAAATGATCCACTTTCATCTTACGCAGATATGATGTATGAAACAAAAGAAGGTTTTGAGGAAGTAAAGATAGATAATGACTGGTTCTACCTTTCCTACTACCCAGCTACAGATAATAATTGGATAAGCATATACTTAATTAATAAAGCAGAAACAAAGCAAGAATTGTTTTCATTCACAATTTTACTCTTTTTCCTCTTAATAATTGCTATTTTGATACTTATTTTTACAATACATTATATGATAAGTTCTATAATACTTCCTATTAAAACTATCACAAATTATAGTAAGGAAATTTCATCTGGCAAGTTTTCCCATAGTCTTCCCAAAAAACTCACGCATCGCGAAGATGAAATTGGTGATTTATCTAGATCTTTTAATATAATCACTGATGTTTTTAGAGAAAAAAATATGATGCTTGAAAATAGAATAGAAGATAAAAATGAAGAAATACAGAAACAATATCAATATATTATTGAAAATGAGAAACTTGCTTCACTTGCTACGCTTGTAGCTGGTGTTGCTCATGAAATAAATACACCTATAGGTGTTGCTTTAACTTCTAGCTCCTACATTCAAAAGCTTTGCCGACAAACTAGGCTAATGTTTGATAATAACACTATGAAAAAAAGCGATTTTAATCATTTTATGAATGAACTAGATCAGTCAAATAAATTGCTCCTAGATAACATCTATAGATCAGCAGATCTAATAAGAAGTTTTAAAAAAATTGCTGTAGACCAAAGTAACGAAACTAGATCTATTTTTAATATAAACGAACATGTGGAGTCTATTATTACCAGTCTCAGACATGAATATAAAAATAAGCATATCCACATTAAAAATTATTGTCCAAAAAATTTGATGCTAGATGGATATCCCGGACCTTTTTCGCAAGTGATTACAAACCTTATAATGAATTCTATTCAACACGCTTATAAAGGTGGTAGTGGCGGGCTTATAATTATTAAAGCTCAAAGGTTTGGAGATAAAATTGAAATCCATTACATCGACGATGGCTCAGGAATTAAAGACTCTTATATGCCAAACATATTTGATCCATTTTTCACAACTAATAGAGAAGCTGGAAGTAGCGGTCTCGGTCTTCATATAGTTTATAACATAATAACTCAATTACTTGATGGAACTATAACTTGCGTGAACAATCATGAAGCAGGCGTTAATTTCACCATAACTATTCCAGTCACTGTGATTGAAAAACCACTGCTTTACAAATAAATTTAACTAGCTAAACTAACACTAATACTTAGAGGTGATAATATGATTAAACTAATTAAAAAGAAACTTGCAAATCAACTTTCTTTCTATATTTTACTTGCTGTGACCACAGTATTCATTATTATTGCCTCAATAACTTATAACCATCTTAGTAGTTTATTAAAAGATCAAATTAAGTTAGAAACATCTCTTAATAATAAATACGCTGCAAGAGAAGTTCAAACTATATTTGATAGGGCTATTATTGTAACTGAACAAATGAGTCTAAATAATGAAATAAAAAATTATCTACGTACGACTAAAACTAGGGATGACATTACTTCAAACCCTTTATTTAATTCAGTTATGAAAACTCTTATTGAAATAGAAGATAGCTATGATTTAAACTTTCTTGTTTGGGTTGCAAATGAAGATGCAAACTTTTTTATAGACAGTAGCCTCTACGTTTCAGATCCCAGTTATGATGTTAAAATACGTCCTTGGTACGATATTGCTATAAATAATCAGAAAGCTGCATTCACATCTGTATATATAGAATGGGAAACGAAAGAATATGTAATTTCATCTATACTTGCACTTAGAGAAAACAATATTCCATATGGATTTATAGGTGTTGATACTAACTTTGATTCTCTTCCCGGAATATTTAATTATATTGATATAGGTGAGAGAAGTAGTATATTTCTAGTTGATGATAGTGGTAGATATATATTCCATCCAAATGAAGAAATGATACTAGAACATTCCATATATGATAAAGACGATAAGCTTAAGCCTTATTCGAATTTCATATTTAAAGAAAAGGAGGGATTTAAAGAAATTACAATTGATGGCGAAAGGTGGTATCTGGCATATTATCCAGCAACAGAAAATGGATGGTTAACTATATCACTTATAAACAAAGCAGAAACTCAGCAAGGGCTTCTTTCTTTTACTCTTATACTTATATCTTTATTTTTTATAACTATAATAGTACTTTTTATGGTTATATATCTAACTGTAAAAAAGGTGACCCTTCCTATACAAGAAATCACTGAGTATAGTAAGCAGGTATCCTCAGGTAATTTCTTTCACGATCTACCTAATATATATAGCAGTCGAGATGATGAAATAGCCGATTTAACTAGAGCATTTGTGATTATTACAGATGTCTTTAGAGAAAAAAATATGGTTCTTAAAGCAAGTATAGATGAAAAAAATGAAGAGATAAATAGACAATATAAATACCTAACTGGGAATGAAAAACTAGCTGCACTTGGAACTTTAGTTGCTGGTGTTGCTCATGAAGTTAACACTCCTATAGGTGTTGCACTTACATCAGCATCTTATATAGAGAAAATAAGTAAAGATATTAAAAGGAATTTTGAAAATAACCAACTTAAGAAAGGCGATTTGGACGAGTTTTTAAGTAATCTCGATGAATCGCTCACGCTTACAACAACAAATTTGATCAAGGGATCTGATTTAGTCAGAAGCTTTAAAGAGATTGCTGTTGATCAAGAAGGCGAGATGAAAGTTGTATTCAATCTTCATAATATAATAAACTCAGTAACATTAAGTTTAAAACACGAGTATAAAAATAGACCTATAGTAATATCTAATTACTGCGCCGAAGATATAGAAATTAATTCTTACCCAGGCCCATTTTCACAAATTCTAACTAATCTTATAATGAATTCTTTAAAACATGCTTATCATCTAAATGATAATGGAATTATAACTTTCTCTGCTGAAAAATCAAGCAATATAATAATAATTCATTATATGGATGATGGTTATGGTATAGATACTTCAAATATAGGTAAAATATTTGACCCATTCTTTACAACAAACAGAAAAATTGGTAGTAGTGGACTCGGCCTTCATATAGTTCATAATATTGTTACACAAGTACTTGGTGGAACTATTGAATGCGAAAGTGAGATTAACTCAGGTGTTCATTTCACAATTTCACTACCCATTGATATAGACTCTAGAAACTTATAAGGCATAACAATTAATTTATAATAAAAGGAGATAAACTTACTAGATTTAACATCCGCAGTAAGTCTATCTCCTTTTTCAGGTTTTATTTTTTATTATTTTTTTTTATGAAAATCATAGATGCTTTGCTCGGTATAATAACTGATTTTTCATTATTTTCTTTTATCGTATATTCTCTCATACGCATACTATCACAAATAACTCGTCTAAATTCATTATAGATAAATCCACTATCCACCTCATCATCACTTGGATTTACAAAATAGGTATATGTAATATCCATATTCTCATCATAAATATCATATATTAGGGCAGACTTATCGTTTTCATAAAATTTTAGATTTTCTAAAATTTTAACTTTACTATAAGTAGCTAAAAACTCCATTTTTTTTCTTAAACTAATAAGCTTTTTTACATATCTAAATAGCTCATTATTTTCATGTTTTAGCTGCCAATCAATTCCATTAACATAATCTCCACTTCTATACGAATTTTGATCCATATATTTTGTTCTAGCAAATTCGCATCCCTCATGTATAAAGGGTATACCAAATGACATAATAGTTAAAAAGAAAGCTAATTTATTCATTTTTATATTATCTTCATGCGAGACATGTTCACATGATATCTTAATTTTATCGTATAATATCAAATTATCATGCGAACTAGTATAGTTTATACTTTCATATGAATTAGATGTAAAACCACTAGCATCTTTATTCTTAATACTGCCCGATACACCTATTTTAACATCTTCTAGTTTCGATAAATCACCTTGAATATAGCCCTTATCTCGCCCATCATTATCACCCTTTATAGCATTTCTAAATTCATCATTAAATAATGAAAAATGTCTGCCACGCTGGGTTCCTTTATAAACTCTTTTTCTATGTTCAAGAGCAGAGCTTCCGCCAACCCAAGGTTCTCCATATATAAGAACCTGCGGATTGACTAATCTCAACTCTTTAACTATACCATACATACTCATTCTATCCATAAGACCAAGCAAATCAAATCTAAATCCATCTACTTTATACTCATTCATTAGATATTTTAAACTCTCACATATTACTCTTATAACAAGTGGATCTTCTGTATTTATTTCATTTCCACATCCAGAACCATTTGTAAATTCACCTTGTTCATCACTTCTATAAAATATACCAGGAGCGAGTATTTCAAAATTTGAATTTAATCCATGATAGGTATGATTATAAACCACATCAAGAATTACTCCAATCTTGTTTTTATGATAGTGCATTACGGTTTCTTTAAATTCCGTTATACGACTATATGGATTACCCGGCTGCGTAGCATAGGAACCCTCAAGTGAAAAGAATGAATCTGGGTCATATCCCCAGTTATATCCATTTTTATCCTCATCATCTACTGTCACAAAATCTAGTACTGGAAGTAAATGAACATGACTTACACCGAGTTCTTTTAAGTGATTAAAGCCAATTTTCTCGCCTGTTTCTAACACATCTGACTGAGTTAATCCAATATACTTGTTTTTATTCTTCACATTAATACTTGAACTTGATGTAAAATCTCTAACATGCATTTCATATATAATTGCATCTTTATAACTTAAGTTTGGCAATATATGACTTTCGAAATTTTTAACTAGACATAATTTTTTATCAAGTATGGCAGTTTTAGTAGAATTTAAGCTGAGTGATATGCTAAATGGATCTGTTGTTATATAAGCATTTCCTCCTCTTTTAACTATATAGGTATAAAACTTTGAAGATAAATTGATATCTACTTCAGTATTCCAAATATTATCTTCAATCTCGTGCATTTTATACTCAACTCTTCTGACACTATTTGCTGTCTCATATATTGCAACTGATACATTATCAGCATCAATTGCAAATGTAGTAAATGTTGTGATATCTTCTACAATCTCACATCCAAAATTTCGCTTTGATAGACTGATTTTCTTACTCGCATCACTCAATTAACTCATCCCCTAAATCCCAAATGTTCATAGCATATTCTTTAACGGTGTAATCGCTTGAGAATATACCAGCTTTTGCAATATTAATTATAGATTTATTTAACCATTTATATCTATTCATATAATCAATACCTACTTTAGTCTGTGCTCTAATATATGAATCAAAATCTTTTAGCACTAAAAATTCATCATTAAAGTTAAGTAGTGAGTCTCTTATACTTTTAAATTCATCTGGATTTGGACTTAAAAAACCATTGCTTAATTGATCAATTATCCTTTTAATTCTCTTATCTTCAGCGTAATAAGAATATGCATTATAACTTCTATTCCTATGTGTTTCATAAACTTCTTTTGAGTTTAATCCAAAGATGTATATATTTTCATCACCTACGGCTTCCATAATTTCAACATTAGCTCCATCAACCGTTCCAATAGTTATGGCACCATTCATCATAAACTTCATGTTTCCAGTACCAGATGCTTCTTTTGAAGCTGTAGATATCTGCTCACTTATATCAGCAGCCGGTATTATTTTTTCAGCTAAAGAAACATTATAGTTTTCTAAAAACACAACTTTAATTTTGTCGTTTATACGTTTGTCATTATTTACTACGTCTGCTAGTGAATTTATAAGTTTTATAATTTGCTTTGCAATATGATATCCTGGAGCCGCTTTTGCACCAAATATAAATGTTCTTGGTGTTATATCAATTCCCGGATTATCAAGTAGTCGATTGTATAAATGCATAATATGAAATACATTTAACAGCTGCCTCTTATATTCATGGAGCCTTTTTGTTTGTATATCAAATATAGAATTAGGATTTACTTTTATATTATTATGTTCCATAATATACTCTGCTAGTCTCACCTTGTTTTTTGATTTAATAATGTCTAGCTGATCAAGAAAACCTGTATCATCCTTATACCTAAGTATATTTTCTAAAAGCACAGGATCTTTTTTCCACTCAGAACCTATCGCTTCTGTTATAAGACTTGTAAGATCTTTGTTGCAGTTTAAAAGCCATCTTCTATGTGTTATACCGTTTGTTTTGTTATTGAATTTATAAGGGAAAATTTTAAAGAAATCATTTAATTCAATATTTTTTAATATCTCAGTATGAAGTTTTGCAACACCATTAACACTATGACTTGCAACTATACATAGATTTGCCATGCGAACTTGCCCATCATATATAATTTCTAATTTTTCTCTTTTACTATGGTCATATATATGATATTTTTCATCAAGTTCTACTCTAAATCTCCTATCAATCTCTTCTATAATCATATAAACTCGAGGAAGTAATTCCTTAATTAATGAAGTTGGCCACTTCTCTAGAGCTTCACTTAATATAGTATGATTAGTATAAGACATAACTCGTGTTGTTATATTCCATGCTTTTTCCCAAGACATATCTTCTTCATCAATCAATATCCTCATGAATTCGGGTATCGCAAGCGATGGATGGGTATCATTTATATGAATAGATATATATGTCGCTATATTATCCATTTGTCTATGTGATTTTTTATAACTTCTTAGTATCGATTGTATGCCTGCTGATACTAAGAAATACTCTTGCTTTAATCTTAGAAGTTTACCTTCATAGTAATCATCCTCTGGATAAAGCACCTGTGAGATTGCTTCAGCTTCATGTTTTTTTTCAAAAGCTTCATGATAGCCACCACGTGAAAATTTAGAAAAATCAAATCCATCTTGCACAGATTCTGCGCTAAATAGCCTTAGATTGTTTATAACCTTATTTTTATAACCTATAACTGGTGTATCGTATGGAACTGCAGATACAACATCATAATTAATATTCCTAAACTTCATTTTGTCATCTTCCATATATGACTCGATTTCACCTCTAAATCGAACCTCAACTTTTCTATCTTCACGCTTTATCTCCCACACATTTCTATCAGATAGCCATCTATCTGGAAATTCAACTTGGTATCCATTTATAATTTTTTGTTCAAACAATCCATAATTATATCTTATACCGCAACCATGACCTGCGTAACCTGTTGATGCAAGGGAATCGAGGAAGCATGCCGCAAGTCTACCAAGTCCACCATTACCAAGACCTGGATCCTTTTCCACATCGGCTATTTCTATCAAATCTACACCAATTTCTTTTAATATTTCATTAACCTCATCATATATCCCTATATTTATAAGGTTATTTATTAAAAATCTACCTGTTAAAAATTCCATAGAAAAATAATAAACTTGTTTTGTTTCTTCATTTATATGCTTTTCATAATTATCAACCCAGTCCTCAACAATCAAATCTTTTAAACTAGTTCCAAGAGCAAAATACTTATCCCAAGATGTTGTATCTTTAAAATCTCTTGCAGTTTGTCTTTCTAGTTTTTTAATAAAATTTGACTTAAATTCTTCTTTATCAAATTTCATAATTCACCTCACTAAAGTAGACTTTCATATAATCTGATATATTCATCAGCAGAATTAAACCAACTTAAATCTTTTTTCATTGCATTAGATACAAGCTTATTCCAGGTATCTTTTTCATTATTATATATATCTAGAGCTTCTTTTACAGTAAATAGTAGTTCATGAGCATTGAAGTTCAAGAATGAAAAACCAGTACCTTCACCAGTATATTTATTAAATGGCACTACAGTATCTTTTAAGCCACCAGCTTTTCTTACAATTGGAAGTGTTCCATAACGCATAGCTATAAGTTGACCAATTCCACATGGTTCAATTTGTGAAGGCATTAAAAACAAATCAGCACTTGAATATAATTTATGCGATAATTTATTATCAAAATATATATTTGCTGAAATTTTTTCAGGGTAGTAGCTCTCAAAACTTTTAAACATGTCCTCATACTTTCTATCACCCGTACCAAGTATAACTAGTTGAACATTTTCTAGCATTAGTTCATCTATAATATGTCCTAATAGATCAAGTCCTTTTTCTTCTACAAGCCTTGTAACCATTGTAATCATAGGTATGCTAGGATCTTGTTTTAATCTTAGTAGTCTTTGAAGGAGCTTTTTATTTAGAGCCTTATTACTCATATCTTCTACAGAATAATTATTGTGTATAAGTTCGTCAGTCTTAGAGTCATATATATCATAGTCAATACCATTTACTATTCCATATAACTTGTCCTTAATCGATCTCGCAAGACCACCAAGTCCTTCACCATAATAGTCTGTTTGTATTTCTTTAGCATAATTTGGACTAACAGTTGTTACTATATCCGAATACAATATGCCAGCCTTCATAAAACTAATATTATTTTTATATTCCAGACAATCTTCACAACAATAACCCATATCAAGATCTAACATATCAGTAAGTAAATCCTTTGTAAATAATCCTTGGTATTTCATATTGTGAATTGTATATACTGATTTTATATGGTCAACACCACGGTCTTTGTATTGCTGATCTTTTAAAAGTAATGGAATCATACCAGAATGCCAATCATTGGCGTGGATAATGTCTGGTTTATCATCCATATGTATAATAAACTCTACTACAGCTTTACAGAAGTAAGAGAATCTTTCTCCATCATCAAAATAACCATAATATCCGTTGCTCTGATCGTATCCATCACGCTTAAAATAATACTCATTGTCTATAAAATAGTATTTAACGCCATCTAAATCATATTCAAATATGCCTGCATATTGACTTCTCCAATTCATCTTAACTTCGAAAGTTTTTATAAGTTTCATAGATTCCATATATATATTTGGAATATTTTTATATAGTGGCATAATTACACTAATATCTGTACCCTTAGCTTTTAGAGCTTTAGGAAGTGCATATGCTACATCAGCCAGACCACCTGTTTTTGCAAAAGGAACAGATTCAGATGTTATAAATAATACTTTCATAGTTCACACTCCTTTAGATTATTTGATTTTTCTTAATAACATATGGTACGTTTTCGTCTCCCATAAGTGTTTTTTTATCACTTATAATTACATTTTTATCTGCTATAACATAGTTCAAATTAGCTGTTTCTCCAATCACACATCCACGCATTATTATTGAGTTTCTAACTATGGAACCTTTCTTTATATGTACACCTCTAAAAATTATAGAATTTTCAACGGTTCCTTCTATAATAGATCCATTTGCAAGTATTGAATTTGTAACACAAGAAGTATCTTTATAAAGACTTGATGGTTCATCTTTAACTTTAGTATGAATTTTCCCATGTGCTTTAAAGATATCGTTAAAAACAGATCTATCTAAAAGTTTCATAGATGATTTAAAGTAACTCTGAACGCTATTCATACAGAATAATTCGCCATTATGTCTGTATGAATTTACATTTAAATTTGGTATAACTTTCATAACCGCTTCTTTAAGAAAATCCGAATCGCCTTTTTCGTATGAATCAATTATAATATCTACTAGCAAATCTTTTTTCATAATATACATTTCAAGAGATAAACAAAATTCATCTACTTTACCAAAATTTCTACCTATACTTTCTACTGAATCATCCGAGTTACAATTAAGCATATCAAGCCCTAGATACTCTGGACTTGATTTAGCGTCACTAATATGTTTACATATCATAGTTATATCCGAACCTGAATCTTTATGAAACTCAAACGCTTTTTTATAATCAAGATTTGTCACCATGTAGCTTTTACTAAGTATTACGTATTCTTGTCTTGAGCGTTTTATAAAATTTGCATTGTTTTTAAAAGTTTGAATATCACCAAATCTAATAATTGGTTCATTATAATCAACCATCGGATGAAGCATAAATAAACCATCACGTTTCCTATCTAAATTCCATGATTTACCAGAACCCACATGGTCTTGAAGCGACCTAAATTTATGCTTTGTTATAACTGAAACCATTTCTATACCACTGTTTACCATGTTTGAAAGTTGAAAATCTATAATTCTATATCTACCACCAAATGGAACAGCCGCAATAGGCCTATGATCTGCAAGTTCTTTAAGCATGTCATCAGATTCACTTAAATTTATAATTCCCATAAGTTCATTTACCATATATCTAAACCCCCTAATCTTCTATCATAAAGATATCTTCTGTTCTGCCAACTAGTTCTATCTCATCAGTATCTAAACTTCCTATAATTTCATTTTCCATGACCTCATGGCTTCCCATAACTATTGCGTTATATATTTTGGCACCTTTTCCAATTCTAACTCGTGGAAATATAACTGAATTAACTACTTCAGCATCTTCCTCTATCACAACATCTGTAAATATAACCGAATTTTTCACATTTCCATACACTACACAACCCTCATTTAAGAGTGTGCTTTCAACAGATGCACCTTCACCTATATAATGTGGCGGTAAATTATGATTTTTAGTATAAATTCTCCAGTCCTTATCATATAGATCTAATTCAAAATCATTTCTAAGTAAGTCCATGTTAGCTTCCCACAAGCTTCTTATAGTTCCTACGTCTTTCCAATATCCATCAAATTTATAAGCATATATATCATGACCATCATTAAGAATGTTTGGTATAACATTTTTACCAAAGTCATGATCTGACGTATCTATGTTATTATCAATCTTCAAATATTTTTTTAATATTTCATAGTTAAATATATATACACCCATAGATGCTTTGTTACTTTTGGCATTTTCTGGTTTTTCTTCGAATTCGTAGATTTTATTATCTGCATGAGTATTTAATATTCCAAATCTAGAAGTTTCTTCATCTGAAACTTCAATTACAGATATAGTTACGTCAGCGTTTTTTTGCTTATGATAATCAAGCATTTTTGAATAGTCCATTTTATATATATGATCACCAGAAAGTATAAGTACATAATCTGGATTATATATATCAAGGAATGTTCTGTTTTCATAAATTGCATTTGCTGTTCCCATATACCATTTCAGACCATCTTCACTTGCATATGGAGCTAAGAGTTGCACTCCACCATGCTGACGATCTAAGTCCCAAGGTTGACCTATTTCAACATGAGTATTAAGTATTAGAGGTTGATACTGAGTAAGAATACCAACAGTATGAATGCCAGAATTTGAGCAATTACTTAATGGGAAATCTATAATTCTATACTTCCCTCCATATGGAACTGCTGGCTTTGCTATATTTGTAGTAAGTTTCTTTAGCCTTGAACCTTGTCCACCTGCTAAAATCATTGCAATGATTTCTTTTTTAATCATCTCTATTCCTCCTCTCAATTGGCTTAAGTAATGTTGCACTCAGCGGTGGTAAGTCATACGATATATATATATCGCCCTTATGCTTAAAGTAATTTTTCTCTGAACCTAAATTTCTAGATTCGCCACCATACTCATTATCATCAGAGCATAATATAATCCTATAATCACATTTATTATGTAGTTTTATCCAATAATTTTCTCTCTTTACTGGAGTAAAATTGAATACACAAAGTGTATGTTTCCCCTTTAAGTCATACCTTGAAAATGCCAGTATACTTTCATCACTATTATCAACATCATTCCACTTAAACCCTTCATAATTGCAATCAATTTCATGCAGAGTTTTTTGCTTCTTATAAGTGTAGTTAAGTTCTTTAACGTAATTATAAATGCTTTTATGCGAATCAAAATCAAATAAATGCCAGTCAAGTTCCGTCCACTCATCCCATTCTATAAATTGTCCAAATTCAGTCCCCATAAAGGTTAACTTCTTTCCTGGATGAAAATACATATATGAAAGTAGAAGTTTGAGACCGCTAAATTTCATTTCATAATTACCTGGCATTTTATCAAGTAGTGATTTTTTACCATGTACAACTTCATCATGAGAGAGTGGTAGTACAAAATTTTCACTAAATGCATACACTAAAGAAAATGTGAGTTTATTATGCGATCCACTTCTAAAAAGTGGGTCCAGCTCAATATACTTTAATGTGTCATTCATCCAACCCATATTCCATTTGAGATTAAAACCGAGCCCACCTTCGTGTACGGGTTTTGTTACACCACCATAGATTGAGGATTCCTCTGCTATCATAAGTACATCACTAAATCGTTCAAACACTTGAATATTGAGTTGTTTTATAAACTTAACTGCGTGTTCATTAATCTCATCTTCCTTAAACAAATCATATCTAGAAGTTGCCATATTCTTATAAATCATATAAGCTACAGCATCTACTCGTAAACCATCAACATGGTATTTTTCAATTAAAAATATTGCGTTTGATATAAGAAAATTCTTAACTTCATTTCTCTCATAATTGAAGTTTAGAGTTCCCCAATCTTTGTTTTCTCTTAGAATCTCATCATCGGATTCGTAGAGATTTGAACCATCAAAACTTGCAAGACCATGTTCATCCTTACAAAAATGAGAAGGAACCCAGTCTAGTATTACTCCTATATCATTTTGATGACATATATCTATAAAATTCATAAAATCTTTAGGGCTTCCATATCTAGATGTTATAGAGTAGTAGCCTGTGACTTGATATCCCCAAGATCCATCAAAGGGATGTTCGTGAAGCGGCATAATCTCTATATGTGTATAACCAAGATCTTTTACATATGGAACTAACTGCTCACTAAGTTGCTTGTAAGTATAAAATGATCCATCTTCATTTTTCTTCCAAGACGCAAAATTTATTTCATATATCGATATCGCTTTTTTAAGTAAATTGTTTTTTTTACGTTTTTTCATCCACTTATGATCACACCAATCATATCCTTCTATGTCATATGTTATAGATGCAGTTCGTGGTTTAAGTTCAGAATAAAATGCATAAGGATCTGCCTTATAAAGTTCTTTTTCATCTCTTGTTACAATATGATATTTGTAGCTTTCATTTTCTCCTACACCCTCTACATAAGTACTCCATAATCCTTCTTTCGATAATTTTTTCATTGGATTTTCAAACTGGCTCCAGTTATTGAATGAGGCGACCACAGAAACTGATTTTGCATGTGGTGCCCACACACTAAAAGTTGTTCCCTTAGCACTGATATGCGCTCCCATAAATCTATGAACCTCATAATGTTTTCCTTCGTGGAATATATGCCTGTCAAATTCACTAATCAAATTCACGTTTTACCCCCCTCGCTTAATGTGCATCAGTATATATATACCTCTTTTGCGCCCTATTAATCTATATATACCTCTTTTGTGTCTTATAAATCTATATGTAGGAAAATTTAACATTGATTTTAATGGTTAATTTAATCATTAATTAAATTATTTCTTGCTATTGAAATTACTATCTACAAAATTTAATCAAAATCAATTTTATATCCTACTAAGTTCTACTTTTTCACCGTAAAAAAAAAGAACTTACTGCACTATTTAAAGCACGGTAAGTTCTTAGAAATTCTATATAAGTGATTCTTCTAACTCTTTATTCTTCTAACTATATTTTTTCTTTTACAGAAAATTCATCTTCTTCATCAAAGTAATTATCCAAGTAGGAATGTTTTTGGCCGTCTTTTTTCCAACCAAGGATTGCATCTAATTGTACGTTGTTTGCTGCTTGGAATATAGATTTATCAACATCTCTAAAAGTTTTTTTAAGTGTAACAATTAGTTCTTTCATCTCTTGACGTTTACTTGAAACTTTTGAAGCTGCAACAACACAACCGCAGTTCATCGTTTCAATACCATTCATCTGTGACCATCTAATAATATCAGGCTCTTCAATATGAAATAGCGGACGTATAAGCTCCATATTTCCAAAGTTAGACGATCTAAGTCTTGGAAGCATAGTCTTAAAGTTACCTGCGTATAAAACATTTAGCATAGTTGTTTCTATAACATCATTAAAGTGATGTCCAAGAGCTAGTTTATTACATCCAAGCTCAGTTGCTTTGTTATATAAGGCGCCTCTTCTCATTCTAGCACACATATAACACGGATAATCCTGAGCTATATTATCTACGATATCAAATATACCTGATTCAAATATATGAACTGGTATATCTAAGTATTGACAGTTTTCAACTAACATTTCTTTATTGATTCTATGAAATCCTGGATCCATAGCAATAAATTCTAAATCAAATTTAACGTGTCCATGCTTTTGCAATTCTTGAAATAACTTAGCCATAATAAGTGAGTCTTTTCCACCTGATACAGCGACTGCAATCTTATCGCCCTCTTCAACAAGCTTGTATTCTTTTATAGCTTTTATAAATCTTGACCATAATTGTTTTCTATACTTTTTAATTAGGCTTTTTTCTATCTCAGCAAGTGACTTTCTCTCACAAAGTGGCACTAGTACTGGACAACCCTTTCCTGCTAAACTGCTCATATTAACATCCCTTCAATTCCTAATAACAAGTTGATTTTATTTTTTCCTATAATTAGCTAAATTTTATTAGCATTTTTACTATTATTATTTTTCCGATAAGACTCTGATACTTTTCATCTAAATCACCTTAAAAAATGAACCTAGATTATCAAAAATTAATCTAGGTTCAAGCCTTCACTATTTTATAACATTAAGCGTATATTGGTCAATCAATTTATCTTTTAATTATATTACCTCGTACATATACTTCTTCAATAAATCTATCATCGCCCGTATATAAAAACTTCTCAAGTCTGTCTGATACTGAATATAAATCTTCCATAAGAGAATCATAGCCTATGACTAAAGCATCGAATTCATAGCCCGGCTCGAAACTACCGACCTTACCAAAGAACTCTCCACCACCCTTTGTAGCTAAGTAGAATGCCTCAGTTATAGATAAATAATCATCTTTTTCATTAACAACACAATCAATCTTAGAAAGTTGAACAGCACGTACAATAGCTTCATTCATAGCTATCTTATGGCCACCAGCTATATCTGTTCCAAGGCCCAGTTTCATATCGTGGCTCATATACTTTTTAATAGGCATAATTCCACTTCGTACATTTATATTGGAATCAGGACAATGTACCAGTCTAATTTCTTTTCTCTTCATAATCTCAATTTCACTATCATCTAGGTGTATTGCATGAGCCATTAGCGTATCATTTGGCTTTAAAAGATTGTAGTGTTCGTATACATCTGTATATGAATCTCTCTCTGGGTAAAGTTCCTTAACCCACTCAAGTTCTTTTTTACTCTCACTTATATGTGATTGTACTTTTGCATTATACTTACTTGCTAATTTTCCAAGTCCATCTAGTTGCTTCTCTGTACTCGTTGGAGCAAATCTAGGTGTTATAATTGGTTTTACCATTTCTTCATCACCGTATTTATTTAAAAGATACTCAGTCTCCTCAAGAGATGTTTTACAGTCTACTGTAATATACTCCGGAGCATTTCTGTCCATATCAACTTTACCAACATAAGCATAAAGTCCTCTTTCCTTAAATGCTTTTATTAAAACCTCTGTTCCAATCAAAGATGATGAACTATAAACACAACATCTAGTCGTTCCATACCTTGCTAACTCCTTAACAAATTTTGCATATACAGCCTCTGCAAATTCTCTATCTTTAAATTTAGCTTCAAGTATATAAGTATAATCATTTAGCCACTCAAGTAGCTCTTTTGTCATACCCATTCCTCTTTGAAGATACTGTCCAGCATGTAGGTGCAGATCTATAAATCCTGGGATAATTATAGAGTCTCCATAGTCTGTTATCTCACATCCATCATACATAGCTGGTAGTAAATCATAAAATTCTTTAACTACACCATCTTCAACAACTAAGTATGATTTCTCTTTTATAGTGTATTCTTCTGGCTTTTCTGTGTATACGAAGTTTCCCTTTAAAATTAATATATTAATCATTTTTCCACCCCATCTATATTTATAAAATTACTAATCAAATAAATCTTCAACGTAATCTAGATACATAGACTTATCTTCTTTCACATCAAACCTATATATACTCAAATCTATTTTACCCTTTTCACTAACTATAACGCCTTCACGCTCAAGCATGTTAATTTGCATTTCTCTATATGTTCCTTCTTTAAAAGAGATTTCACCCTTAGAATTTATAACTCTATGCCATGGTAATGAATACCTCTCACTCATACTATGTAATACTCTCGCAACTTGCCTAGATCCTTTGTAATTTCCACAAGAAGTAGCAACATCTTTATAAGTCATAACCTTACCCTTTGGAATACTTTTTATAATTTCAATTGCCTTTTTTGTAAATTCATTCACATAAACCTCCATATTAATCATTCTTAAGTATTAATTGTTGATTAGTTAATCTATAATTATATTATATAGAAAAAAAGATAAAATTAAGCCCAATAATAAAATAAAATTAATAATTTATGTAACAATTTAATACTTATATATTATTAGTCAAACAATTCTATAACTCTAATATTTTTAAGTAAATATTTTAATAAGGTCGTGATTATATGTTACTAAAAGATGCACTCAAATTAAATATATCCATCAATGAAGATATTCGTCTAATTGCTGGTAGTGGTGGGCTGCACCGCGAGGTTAAGAAAGTAGGTATACTTGATCACGAACATGGTGATACTATCACTATAAGCTTTGAAAATGGCGAGTTTGTACTTTCAACTCTTCTAATCATAAAGGATCATCCTAATCAGATGCTTAGTTTTGTCAAGTCACTATATCAAGCTAATGTTTCATGCTTTGCTCTTAAAACCATACATTTCAAAGAATTTCCACCAGAAGTTATAGAATTTGCAAACAATCACGACTTTCCTATATTTTTATTTGACTCAGTTTACTTTGAGGATATCATAACTGACCTCAATATGTATATAAGACTTGAGTCTGATATAAGAATACAAGAGTATAAAGTTGATGATTTGTTATCAGGTGACTACAATCGGTACAGGGTTCGTAGCATAGCATATGATATAAATGCTGCTTTTGAAGATCATCACCTAGTTATAAATTGCCTAACTAAATCACCTTCAAGCAAACTCAACCCATCATTTTATAAAAACAGCTCTCTTATACTAGAAAAGAATCACAGTATTTTTCCATATCACAACAATATTATGTTAATACTTAGTTTTAGTGATAGCAATATGTTGGCAGATAACAAGCGTATAATTGATTTGCTTAGTGTGATTGGTATAACTACAGAATCTTTTTATATAGGAATTAGTAATTCTCACGACTTAATTAGTGAACTTGATAAGAGTATAAATGAGAGTCTATATGCTCTCTCTTACCTTAAAATCCAAGGTATTAATATAGCTAATTTTAGTAATCTTGGTGTTAATCGTGCACTACTTCCACTCAAAAGCAACCCATGGTTACTTGATTACTATGACTCCATCATAAGTCCTCTAATCAAGTATGATAGGGACAATGAAACTCAGCTACTTTTTACCGCAACAGAATATATAAAATATGGTGGTGACATAAAAAAAACAAGCGTGACTGTCTTTCAACACCCAAATACAATACGATATAGAATTGATAAAATAAAGAAAATACTTAGCAGTGTTGTTGATTCAACTTCATTCTACACCGAACTTGCAATAGCCATCAAACTTCACCTTATACTTACCAAGGCTTTGTAAAAATTACAAAAGCCTTGGCTTTTATTTTGTATAGTTTCTAATGCTATATAAGTCTATATATAATATTATGTAGATATAAAGATTATAACCTTATAAAAAGGTTGTGGATTATGTACTTATAACTTCTCCCCAGAAGTTATACACTAAGATTTGCAGATACTTAGCTACATTTAAAGTAGCAATAGATTTGCAAATCTTTATCTTTGAAAGTAGGTGTTTTTATGACTAAAAAAACTAAAGCAGACCTTGCCCTTGTAGCAGTTACAGTAGGTTGGGGGGCATCATTTATATTTACTAAAGAAGCAGTTAATCAAATTGAAGTTTTTAATTTTTTAGCAATAAGATTCTTTATAGGATTTTTACTTGCAGCTATTGTATTCTATAAAAAAATGTTAAAAATAAATAAAAAAGGTATTCTATACGGTTCTATACTTGGATGTGTACTCTTTAGTGCCTTCGCAGTTCAAACCATTGGCATCCAATATACTTCGGTATCGAATTCTGCATTTATAACAGGACTTAGTGTAGTTCTAGTTCCTATTCTACTAGCCCTTATAAATAAAAAACTACCTAGTAAGAAAATCTTTATCTGTTCCCTTATGGCTGTTAGTGGCCTTGCAATGCTAACATTAAATAATGGCATTACAGGTATTAATATAGGTGATTTACTTACTCTCGCATCAACACTAGGCTTTGCTACACATATAATTACGGTTGCTAAACTCGCAAACATGGAAGAACCTCTTTCTATGGCTATAGTTCAAATCGGCGTTGTTGCCCTTTTAAGTATGCTAGCAAGCTTTATGTTTGAAACACCAACACTACCAACTACACTTCCACTATGGCTTAATATATCTGCACTTGGCCTTGTATGTACTGCTGGAGCTTTCATAACTCAAAATATAGCTCAAAAATATACAAGCGCATCACACACTGCACTTATTTACACTCTTGAGCCAGTATTTGCAGCTGTAGCTGGTTACTTTATACTTAATGAATTACTTTCTGGTATAGCTTTGTTTGGAGCCATTCTTATAGTTTCTGGCATGCTACTTGCTGAAGTTGATATTAAATCGATATTTAACTCTAAGAAACCTAAGAGCGTTCTTGCAAAGTAAAATAGTAGAGTAATGATTTTTTAATTAGAATGATATATTCAATGTTTTCATGCTTAGCTTAAGTAAAGGCTAGTGCTTCGATACAAAAATTGAATATATCCATTGAATAAAAAAAATAACTATATTTATAAAATAAACAAACCCCATCATTGCTTTGATTACAACAGTATTGGTGGGGTTTTGTTTATTTCATAGCTTCAGTTTTTAGATATTTTAAATCTTCATAGGAAAATTTTTTATTATACATATTTTCCTCACTTTCACTTTCATTTTGATTTTTTAAAGCAACAAAATATTGAATATTTAACTTGAATAATTTCTCCCTTCATATATAATCAATTATGGTATGCAAATTTTTCAGAAAATTAATCAATGTTTTATAATAAAATTTTATAAGATATCGTTTAATTTTCTGCCACAACTTATAACTACAAATAGTAAGGAGATAATAATATGAGTATTTTAACAGTAAGTAAACTTAGCCATGGTTTTGGCGATAGAGCGATCTTTGATGATGTTTCATTTAGACTTTTAAAGGGTGAGCACATTGGACTTATCGGAGCAAATGGTGAAGGTAAATCTACATTTATGAATATAATTACTAGAAAACTTGAGCCAGATGCTGGTTCAGTTCAATGGTCTAAAAGAGTTCGTTCTGGCTATCTTGATCAGCATACAGTACTAGCTAAAGGTATGACCGTACGCGATGTACTTAAATCTGCTTTTCAGTACATGTTTGATATGGAAGATGAGATTAATAATATTTATGACAAGATGGCAACTGCAACTGAAGACGATCTTAATATTCTTATGGAAGACGTAGGCACACTTCAAGATATCTTAACTAGCAACGACTTCTACATCATAGATGCCAAGGTTGATGAAATTGCTCGTGGTCTTGGGCTAATTGATATAGGAATAGATAAAGATGTCGAGGAACTTAGTGGTGGTCAGAGAACTAAGATCCTTCTTGCTAAACTTTTACTAGAGAAGCCAGACATCTTGCTTCTAGATGAACCTACTAACTACCTTGATGAGGTTCATGTCGAGTGGTTAAAGAGATACCTTTTAAATTATGAAAATGCATTTATACTAATTTCGCATGATATTCCATTTTTAAATAGCGTTGTAAACATTATTTATCATATGGAAAACCAAAGACTTGATAGATATGTTGGAGATCATGAAAATTTTAAAAATATACATGCCGCTAAGAAAAAACAAGTTGAGTCAGCATTTAAAAAACAACAACAAGAAATAGCTGAACTTCAAGATTTTGTTCAGAGAAATAAAGCTCGTGTTGCTACTAGAAATATGGCTATGAGTAGACAAAAGAAACTTGATAAGATGAATGTAATTGAGCTTGACCGAGAAAAACCAAAGCCAGAGTTTAACTTTAAAGGTTCTAGAACTTCAGCTAAGCTTATATTTGAGACTACTGATTTAGTTATTGGTTACGACGAACCACTTTCAAGACCACTTAACCTACTTATGGAAAGAGGTCAAAAGATAGCTTTAGTTGGAGCAAATGGTATAGGTAAGACCACTCTTTTAAGAAGTATATTAGGTGAAATAAGCCCTATATCTGGAGATGTTCGACGTGGCGATTACCAGTATGTTGGTTACTTTGAACAAGAAATTAAAGAAGCAAACTACAAGACTTGTATTGAAGAAGTTTGGCAAGAGTTCCCTTCATATACACAGTTTGAAATTAGAGCTGCACTTGCAAAGTGTGGTTTAACTACAAAACACATAGAGAGTAAAGTTGTTGTTCTTAGTGGTGGTGAAAAAGCAAAGGTTAGACTTTGTAAGTTAATCAACCGCGAGTCGAATATATTGGTTCTGGACGAGCCTACAAATCACCTTGATGTTGATGCTAAAGCTGAGTTAAAAAGAGCGCTTAAGGAATATAAAGGCTCTTTAATTATAATCTGTCACGAACCAGACTTCTATAATGATATTGTTACAGATGTTTGGAACTGTGAGGACTGGACTACTAAGGTCTACTAATGATTTATGAGAAAAATTTTATTTTAATTTTTGCCTTAGCTAAGAAGTAAATAACATTAAAATAAGTTGAAATATATACAAAAAAAGAATAACTCCGATATACCAAGACAATCACAGGCATATCGGAACTATTCTTTAAAAATTGTTCTAAGTGGGGGCGAATCCCACTTATGAACTTAGGTGAATTATTAATGTGTACCCACTAACTATGAGTAAATTGAGTTTTTAGAAAACGAGGCATCATTTTCTAAAAATACATTTTACTCTTTTTTTATTTAAACCTTTATTAAAAAGATGGGGCCAAGACCCCATCTAAATTCCCTTTACAGTCTAATGCATTATATATTTCTCTATTTATAATCTTTTATTATACTGCTTTATCGCTCTTTAATTTTTGTGTTTCTTGCTCTCTCTTTCTGTTTCCCTCAGCAATAGCTTCGAGGTCTTCAGTTTTTAATGCTTTTACAAGTGAGACCATCCCTGCAATCATTATAAATGCAAATGGAAATGCGGCGACAATCGAGGCTGTTTGGAGCATCTGAAGCCCATTTGAACCAGCAAGCATAAGAACTAATGCCAAAGTTGATTGAATCACACCCCAGATTAATTTTTTCTTTGTACTTGGATTTAAGTCACCATTTGATGACATCATACCAAGAACAAATGTTGCAGAGTCCGCACTTGTAATAAAGAATGTACATAATAATATAACAGCAACTAATGAAATAACACTTCCCATTGGATATT